>NZ_JAKZEQ010000024.1:0-53857 GCF_022549155.1 Lactiplantibacillus sp. ME-2 | reverse complement strand
AGATCTACACGATTGTCATATCGTCGGCAGCGTCAGATGTGTATAAGAGACAGTAGTAGAGCAGTTCAGTTGGCGCTTTTTCTGTATTGAATGCGAGTCGTAATAACTAATCTAAGCGCGTAACTATTCAGAACGCTGGCACACGGCAAATTAGTCGCACTAACCCACCACTTTTGGCGGAATTTATTTATGGTGCTTAGTCTTAGCGTCCGCAAACTTTGTTCACGATTCACAACTAATCAGCCAACAGTTAGGTTACGACTCCAATCGGTGCAACCGCCACTGGCGAATACAAAATGCGATAAGCCGGTTGAGTAATTCAGCTAATAAGAATCCCAATGCAATCGCACCAGTAATCATAATCACTTGCAACGTGAATGAAACCGCCTCACGATAATTACCCAGCGCAAAGTTACGCACCATCTGATAAGCCTGACTGCCGGGCACGAATGAAACTAAACTCGGAATATTGAAGATAATAGCGGGCATCTTCTTGTAGCGAGCTGCTAAGCTGCTGAGGACGCCAATACCGACCGAGCCAATTAAGCTTCCTAAGACGACCCCACCATCAAAAGCCTGAACAATCAAATAGCCACCCCACGTTAGGGTACCAATCCAGCCCGCAACGTTTAACGCTTGATGCGGAATATTAATAATCAGGCCAAACCCCAGTACCGCAATGTAAGCCAGCACTAATTGTCCAATTGTGCCCATCATGATCCCTCCGAATACCCAGGCTAGTGCCCGTACTTAAAATAATGTAATGACAACGGCGATCCCAAAGCCTAGTGCTGCCGCACTCAGCATCGCTTCCACGCCACGTGCAGGCCCACTGACGAAATTACCAGCCAGAGTATCTCGTACGGCGTTTGTTAATGGCACTCCGGGCACTAGTGGCATCAACGACCCGATAATAATATCATTGACATTGGTTCCCCACCCAATCTGACACACCCATTCCGCGCCAAACCCAATTAGAAGTGCCGCCGTTAACTCGCTCAAAAATTTAATTTTAAGATACCGGTTAAGCAGATAAAAGACCAAGTAACCTAATGTTCCAATAATAACAGTTGGCCACGTATTAACAATTTCCTGACGAAACATAATCATCAAGGGGCCACTGACTAAGGCTGCACCGACCAACTGCAACCACAACGGAAATGAGCGCGAAGCTGCATCTAACTGATTAAGCCGTTGATATAAAGTTGGTAAATCAATGGTCGTAGCCGCAAATTCACGGGATAACTGATTGACCTGTGCCACTTTTTCAAGATCGATCGTTCGCTGGTTAACCGCGGCAATCTGCGTTGCATTACGTCCTTGAATCGACATCATGACACCCGTAATCGTCACGTAGGTATTGGCAGCAACAACCCCCGCATTCTGAGCAATCCGCATCATCGTATCATCTACTCGCGAAATCTCCGAACCATTCTCGACCATGATTTTACCAGCCTTCAAGCAAGTCGCAATAATCATCTCATCGGTTGTCACTGTCATCCCACCCTTTAATAATCAGAATTACATTCTCTAATAATTCTTACTTTAGCCAATGTCTGGCTGTTAGTAAAGCTTTATTTATGATAATTAAGCATCCGCTGCAAAACGACAAAAAACCGGTGATGAGAATTAATTCTCATCACCGGTTTAAGCCATTTAAGCTGTTAATTATGCTTTTGTAACGTTAACTGCTTGTGGGCCACGATCGCTTTCTTCAACGTCGAAGTTTACAGCTTGGCCTTCATCAAGACTCTTGAAGCCGTCTTCTTGGATAGCTGAGAAATGTACGAATACATCGCTACCGTTTTCGCGAGTGATAAAACCAAAACCCTTATCAGCGTTGAACCATTTAACTGTTCCGTGTTCCATAATAAAAAATCCTCCTAGTGCATTTTGCACGTATAAAATAATGTAAATCATGATTCGGTACAAATGGGGATAGTTTATTGAAACGATCTGACCAAAATTACCTAACCAAGCTACAAGAACAATTGTAGCATATTGTTTCTAAAAAGGGTAGCCAAACACCATGATTTCCATGAAATGTTTATGTGATGATAAATGAAACAGAATAACTAACTAACAATTAACAGGTTTGTTCGGAAATAGGTGCCGCATGCTTACTTTACAAAGACATTGTGCGCCGCTTTATAGCTAACTGGGATTTCCTCGCCCGTTTTCTGAATGGAAACGGTAACAGGACCTTCAAATGGATCGTGCTTTAAAACCGTGACCTGCTGTCCAATCTTGAGCGGTGTATCATGCAAATAAACTAATAAATCATGATTATCAATAAATCGCTCAATCGTAACCGTTGTGCCATCCTGCGTATCTGCTAAACTCACATGACTGTCTTCCTGATAATGACCATCCTTATCGGGAATCGCGCCACCATGCGGGCAATGCGTCGGATTGCCTAAAAAGGCTTCCAAAGAATCCACTAGTCGTTCACTGGTCACATGCTCCAGCACTTCCGCTTCCGTATGCACGTCTGGCAAATCATAATCCAATTTATCAACTAAGAAATCTTCCCAGATTCGGTGCTTGCGAACTAACGTTTCAGCGTAGCGAATGCCTTTCTTTGTTAACGAAATCCCAGCATACGGGGTATGCTTAGCCAAGCCTTCCTGAACTAATTTACCGACCATCTCCGTTACAGAGCCGGCCGCGATGTCTAAACTTAAGGCAATTTGCTTATTCGACACCTTTTTTTTCGTACCACCAAGCTCGAAAATAATTTTTAAGTAATCTTCCTTCATGGGGGTCATGAATATTCTTCACCTCAACTAAATAGTTACTTCTGATTCTCTCTAATATAATTCTAACATCTTACTACAATTGAGACACCAGTTCTAGTCTCTAATAACGACAAAGCTTTGAAATAATTGCCTAATCGTGACATAATTAATTGTAGCGCAAAATAACCAATTTGGTTACTAATTTAGAAACGTGCTTGTTCAACTAAGGAGGAACCGCATCGTGAATGATGATGCTCAATTATCAATTACGCAATTGGATAGTTCTTTGCAGCACAAGGCAGTTGAAGACTTTGCCGCATTCTACTTACCACTTTTTGACGCTAACAACCTTGAAATGATGTCCAACTATGATGTTGCCAGCTATATGACAGACATCAATGAACACCTTACTTACGGCCGCTACATGACCAAGGCTCAGCGCTTGAGTGACACCGTTAGTTTTTCATTTACCGCCTACGTCAACTTGATTGATCGACTCGATCAACAATACTTTACTAGTGGTAATCCAGCACTACCATGGAATGAATGGTTAGCCGCCAAGTTTGCTCAAACTGCGACATCTTAACAATTCCTACTTAATTAACGCGCGCTACTCGTGATTATTTCATATAGAAGTAGAATTAATACTAAATGAAAGACAAGCACCACGCGTACTTATAGATTATTTAAAGAGATTGAGTTGATACTCGGTCTCTTTTTTGTTGATAACCACACTGATAGATTACGTTTTAACGTACGAAAGTACAAAAAAGCCCCAAGCTTTCCCGCAGCACTTGGGACCTCTGGTAAATATCATCACCGGGCGATTGAAGACTACTACTAGTTTCAATTACACGTTGTTTTATGCACGATTACTACCTAGTTCTAGCTAGGCATCTCTCAGCGCTTATTCGCGCTCCGTTGTAAATCCTTTTGCAAAGTTAAACTTCAAAACACGACCAACATGACAACGGTCAACCCAGCCATAAGATCGGTTGACGAACGGGAAACTTAAATGCCCAAGTGACTTACCGACATTTACCAACTTAAATTTAACATTAATTAATCGGTTACACAAGCTGAAGGTTGCTAGCGCTCTGACTTAACGGGATAAAGTCGATAATGTGGCGTCTCATCTTGAATATAACAATAAAGCTGTTGTGTCTTCGCTTCGTCAAAATATCCCAACTTGACCATGTGGTGACCATCCCGTTCTTCGATTCCTTGAAAAGCCGTCATCATAAAGATGCGCATCATTTCCATTTGGTTATTATACCCATCGGCCCGCTCGACAGCCGCTGCCAGTGTAAAACCCTCGTCTAACATCATCTTGATAAAATGAACACGCATCAGCATACCATACGAATAACGATGCGTGGTATTCTTCTCACTCACTTTAAGACTATGAATATAATTTTTCTGTTCCCAGTAACGTAGCTGTGTCTGAGAGACGCCGGTCATCTTCGCCAAATCGCTAATTCCGATTGTGAATTGATGCTTACCCAGCTGTTCTTTAAATTTCTTAAAAAATACACCGTCTTCTTGCTTATCCACGGGTCAACCTCTTTTCTAACATTTTCAATACTCAGTATATTATTTTTAATATTAATGTCAAGTTTGTTGACAAAGTCGATAAATCCGATTATATTAGACAACGTACTTTTTTAGAGAGAAGGGATTTACTTGTCAACTCCTGTTGATACGCATGGGAAGCCTTATAACCGTGGCTTGCTCATTGCAGTTTTATTAGTTGGTACTTTTTGTACCGTTCTTAATCAAACGATTTTAACCACTGCCTTCCCAACGTTGATGAAAGATTTCGACATCACAACGTCGACCGTGCAATGGTTAACAACCGGGTTTATGTTAGTCAACGGGATTATGATTCCCGTTAGTGCGTGGTTAAGTTCACGGATTTCCACTAAATGGTTATATCTTTCCGCAATGGCCATTTTCGAAGTGGGTACTATTATCTGTTGGACAGCACCAAACTTTGGCTTCTTATTGGCTGGGCGTTTGATCCAAGCCGTTGGGGTCGGGGTCACCATGCCATTACTTCAAACGATTATGCTATCTATCTTCCCTGCTGATAAGCGTGGGGCTGCCATGGGGACTGCCGGAATTGTTATCGGTTTGGCCCCAGCCATCGGTCCAACCTTATCTGGGTGGGTTATCGACAACTTATCATGGCGTGATTTATTTGGTTTGATCGTTCCAATCGTCGCAATCGTTCTAATCGCTGGCTTCTTCTTCATGGCCAACGTCTTGGAAACGTCTAAGCCAAAATTAGACTTTGCATCCTTGGTACTTTCTACCATTGGTTTTGGGAGCTTACTATACGGCTTTTCATCCGTTGGTGACAATGGCTGGACGTCAACCGTGGTTCTCTCAACTTTAATTATTGGTGTTATCTTCATCATTGGTTTTATTTGGCGTCAATTGACGATGGAAAATCCATTCCTCCAATTACGGGTCTTCAAGCATGCCGAGTTCACAATTGCAGCTATTTTGAGCTCAGTTGCTAACATGGCCATGGTAGGGGCCGAAATGGTTATTCCACTTTACCTGCAAATTATTCATGGTTTCTCCGCCTTTGAATCTGGGCTATCACTATTAGCTGGTGCCCTAATGATGGGGGTTATGAGTCCAATTACCGGCCGGGCCTTTGACCGTTTTGGTGCCAAACGCTTGGCAATTTTAGGGATGTTTTTACTGACAATCGGGACCATTCCATTTGCCTTCATTACTCGTAATACCGCAACGGTTTACATCGTGGTTCTCTATGCCGTTCGGATGTTTGGGATTGCCATGGTCATGATGCCGGCAACTACCGCTGGGATGAACGCCCTTCCCGTTGAACTAATGGGTCATGGGACTGCCGTTAACAACACGACGCGTCAAATCGCTAGTTCCATTGGGACTGCCATCTTGACTTCCGTCTTATCAAACGTTACGGACGCCACAAAACCAGCTCATAGCTTGATTAAGAGCAATCCACTTGGTTATCAGAACAGCTATTTCAACGCAACCTTAAATGGTTACCACGCGGCTTTCTGGGTTGCCGTGGGCTTCTCAGTTGTCGGGCTCGTCGTCGCGTTCTTCATGAAAGGCAAGCAGCATTCCGTTAAGCCAGTAATGAACACTAAGGAGGTGAACGACTAATGATTCTCGTACTACTCGTTGTTAGCGCAATCGCGCTCTTCTTATCATTTATCTACGTTCACCAAAACACATTACGAATCAGCCTATCCGTTATCTTTGCGGCACTCTTAGTGACCTCGATCGTCTTCGTCTCCAAGAATGATGGTCAACATTACGGGATGGTCAAAACAACGACGACCACCACGCAATCATTAAAGTCTGCTGGTAGTAGCAAGCAACTTGATTTATTGCTCTATCAAAGTGTGGGTACCGCTGACAAGCACCGGGTCTATATTTATAAAAAGACCACTAATCAGAAAAAAGTTAGCCATACGACAGCCAGCGTCAAGACTGCTAACCAAGTTAAGACGACGACCGCGACACCTAAGTTAGTTACTAAGACGACACGGTGGACTTATAAGAGTAACGCCATGAAGTTCTGGTTTGGCTTAGCCAACAATGACAAACAGTTGATCAAGCGAACCAACTACTTCTATATCAATAAGAACTGGGTCGTACTTAGCACAACCCAAGCTAAACAATTCAGTAAATTGATGAAGCAACAGCAAGCGACATTAAAAGCGCGTGCTAAAGTCTACGTGACTAATCAGGTCAAGGCCGCAATGGTCAAGAACCCGACAATGAGCAAAGCGCAACTCGCAAAAGTTCAAAAAGCAGCGGCTGCTCAATATCAAGCCAATGCCATTCAGAGCATGCTTAAAACCGTTAAAGCTAGCAAATAACTTGAACTAACAATTAAAAATAGCTGACAAGACCCCGGCATGCCGGGGTCTTTGTTGTCTAAAGATCATCATGGCTTGTCCCCCCCTTTCACTAACGTCTTGCCAAAACTAGCGCCGGCGCCCCAGCGTCAAGACCACACTTATTCAAAATCGATGCGCCGGTTAATTATGCCGGTGGTTTACAAAAAATTCACGTTTCTTTTCTGAAAATGTACACTATCTTTACTAAAACATGATTTTGATGCTTTCGAGCAAATGATACGATTATCACGTACCAAGTTGATTGTTACGATGTCATTAGAAAGTCAGACGTCTAAAGGAATGATTACGTGTACTATCACTCAACATCAGGATTGTTTTGGATCATCATCGCCCTTTTACTTTATATGCTTAGTAAAACAGACCCTAAAAATTTTATAATTAAGCAAATAAGACGATTTGGTTGGCTGATCAACTTGGCTATTCTGACTTACATTATCGTCAGGCAAATTCAGCAACCCACTGGCGTATTACAAATCATGGTCTTAATAGTCATCGGATTTTCAACAATGAGCTCGATTTACGCTCGCTTTAAACATCAGCCTTAATCAACGCTAAGATAAAGGCTTGCCCGTGAGCAACTGGTACTCAGACATGTTCGGCAACAAACTCCACGTAAGAAAACAAGCGTCCACGTTGATCTAATCAACGCGGACGCTTGTTTTTATATCGCCCATAACTGCATTATTAAAACTGTCAGACGATCTTTGGTGATTTTACCGCTGAACGACTAACAACTAGCCGACGCAAACAGCCGGTCGGCCACTGACGGTTGAACAGGTGCCGGGTTGAGTAGGCTCTCGGCGTCATCGTAGTCATCATCATCGTCATATTGATCATCAGTATCATAATCGTCGTCATCAGACTCACTATCAGTATCATCATCGTAATCGTCATCGGATTGGGTTTCGCTGTCATCGGCGTCATCACGATTCGAATCTTCATCGTCATCATCTTCTGAGTAATCCGAATCGCTGTCAGCATCGCTATTAGTATCGGAATCATCGTCGGTATCGTCATTCGAATCCGTATCTTGATCACTCCAATCGTCATCAGCCGAATCCGCGTCGGTGTCGTTCGTGTCATCATTCGAATCAGTCGTTTGCTCATCCCGATCCGAATAATCGTCATTATCGTCGGCCTGATCGGCATATTCGTCATCTAATTCTTCAGCAGCATCATCCACATCACTATCGTCGGCAAAAAGTGCCAAAATGAACCAATCGGGCACATCGTCTAATTCGGCCATGTTCCACTTGTTTTTAGCGGCAGCAATCTTCCGACGTAACGCCGCTGCTCGTTTCGCTTCAGCCGCACTAACTTTCATATTCGTCTTGGCCTTTTTTGCCGCAGTCAATAACTGTTTTACCTTAGCCTTCAACGGTTTCAAATATGGCTTTTTATCCCAGTTGATGGCTGCGCAACGTTTGAGCACGTCCGCTGAATAGTTGCCGTTCTTCACCTTTAACTGTGCTTTAACATCATCTGACAATTGCTGATATTCCTGATAATCACTGGTTACGGTGACTTTCAACTGTTTCAGCTTATTCGTCAAACTTGTTGCCCCGTTCGTAATCTTGACACCCTTATCAACCGTCGTCAGCGCCGTTTTAACTTTTCCGGCCTTCAACTCCGATGTGGTCGTCAAGTAGGCCTGCGTTTGATCCCGGTACGCCTGTGCCTTTTCATCCTTGGGCTTCTGCGCTAGCGCGTTATCAAAATACGTCAGCGCTTTTTGGTATTTATTCTCAGCAACCGCATTTAACCCCTTCTCGATTGACTGCGAATACGCCTTGTTATGGCAGCCAGCTAAACCGACCACCATCAAACATAACAGTATCAATAATGATACCCGGTGCTTCCCCGATTTCATCCCTGCTTCACTATCCTTTTTGGTTGGTATTTATGCTTCAATAAGTATACCGTTAGTCCCTCAATCCTGCTAGCCCATATAAATTAATTTATATTCCGATTGAACATTTAAAAAATAGTGTCCGCTCCAAAACACCAATCAGGACTAATTATGATTAAACCGTGCCGATTAGGTGGATTCCTGTTCGTCAGCCGGTGCACGTCCTATGTCGACCTCCGGGGCTGGGTGACAATTGCTGGAACGTAAGCCGACGTCGATTTGAGCTAACGCATAACCCGCGTCATCTCAAATACGAGTCTTATTCTAAGCCGGAAGCAACCCACTTCCGACTAAGAATAATTTGGCTACTGAGCATTGTCACCCAGCCCCTCCGGTCGGGAAACCGCTCGAATGGCTGATGAACGACCACCTAATTTGGTACAATTAGTCGCTGACTATTTTGATGCTGGAAGTTTAAACAAAGCGCTAGGTGCATTAAGCACTCTGTCAAGAGATTAAATCCTACTACACCGATTCAGGATTAGTGAGCCATCTCAATATTATTTTTAGTCTGACAGTTGATTGACAAAATTACCGTTTATGAAAAGCAACGACCAATTCATCAAAAGTTGGGTACCTCACCGTCTGCCATTCGAATACTATCCCGACTGGAAGGCGTTTTTGACAATGCCCAGTGGTGAAAGTTCACTTAGCAAGCGTTCTGTGCTTGGTTAGTGAAAGGCCAGTATTTGAGACGTGGTTTTTCGGCTCAAATCTGTGCCCACCACGTTCCGGCAATTGGCAGAAATGCCTGGAGGTCGATGTAGGACGAACCAATCTAAGCATATTTACGCTAACTTGAACTTTTCCCAGCGGGTCTAAGCTGGCTGCTTTTGAACTTAAGAATCGGCACGTTTTAATCATGATTGTTTAATAACGATGAGTAATAAAAAAACAATCGCACCAATTCTAGTAGAATCGGTGCGATTGTCTTAACTTACTTATTTATTGAGCTGCACACTGTTCACAAAGTGGCATTAAATCTTTCAAATCCTCGACGGATGAGCCATTTTCTAAGAAGCAATTGACCATATCTAGCCAATATTCATCATCGGCGCTAAAATGCGCGTTGACATCCTTGCAAGGTAATAACCCGGCATTGGTATAGGCGACGATTTTATCAGCAGCGACCCCGCTATGGGCTGCTAATTGTTCCAGAGTCATTTTCTCTCACCATTTGTCCTTTCAAAAAATCAATGTGATTATGTTACGCCCCCAGCTTTTGAAATGCAAGCAACAATTTCGTAACGTCACGATTAAAAGTCAATGATAATTTTCTTCATTATTTTCACCGAAAGTAGTAAACTAATTCTTAACCCGCCTTTGCCTCATTCGTCACCTTACTATTGGCGGATATCAAGCGTGCTTTTTCATCATAACACGCACTCAAACTTAACCTACATAGTTATCCTGTTTCATGAACCACACTAATTGTCAGATAATCCCATTTAGTGTTGGTTAACGCATACTTATTGAATCGGAGGTCGTACATTTATGGATTCTAGTTTAACCTTTCGCGCGGGCATCAAGGATGTCATTCCCACCGTCTTTGGATACATTGGCGTTGGCCTAGCAATGGGCATTGTCGCCAACACGAGTCACCTATCAGTTTGGGCCGTTCTGCTCATGTCACTAATCGTCTATGCTGGTTCCGCACAATTTATTATCGTCAGTATGCTCCTAGCAGGTAGTCCGATTTTGGCAATCGTCTTATCCACTTTTTTGATTAATTCACGCATGATTTTAATGAGCATGTCAATCGCTCAATATTTCAAAAAAGAGTCGTTATTGCAAAATATCGGACTGGGATCGTTACTAACTGATGAGACCTTCGCGCTCAGCATGAACAAGCTCAATCAGACCAATCAACAATTAAAAACGAGTTGGTTACACGCTGCTAACATTGTGGCTTACTTAGTTTGGGCAGCCGCGACAGTGGTGGGGTGCCTTTTAGGTAACTTGATTACTGACCCTAACCAGTTCGGCTTGGATTTTGCCGTTGTTGGTATGTTCATTGGTTTACTTTACTTGCAGATCATCACGGATCGCAGTAAATCATTGCCGACCCAGTTGTGGGTCGTACTATTTGTGGCCCTCGCCATGTATTTTCTCATGCGTTGGGTTCCGGGCAACTTGGCTTTGATCTTTGCGACGCTACTCGGTTGCGGTTTTGGAATGGTGGTGGACCACAAATGAGTACTTACATTTTTGTGACCATCTTACTCTGCGGCCTCGTGACTTGGCTATCACGCATTGTCCCGTTTGCCATCATTAAAAATCTGTCAGTCCCCCAATGGCCAATCAGCTTTTTATCATTTGTGCCAGTTGCCATTATGACCGCTATTTTTGTGGAAAGTCTGCTCACCTACCATGCGGGACACTGGCCAGAATTTAATCTCCCAAATATTTATGCCTCAATTCCTGCCATTCTTGCAGGAGTGCTCACCAAAAGTTTACTAGCCGTCGTTATCACAGGTATCGTTGCCATGGCCGTATTACGCCTAGTTGGCTGGGCTTAGAGCGCAAGGTCACATCTAATTTAATATTCCTACTTAAACGTCCCGCAAATTTGTGCATGAGTTTGCGGGATTTTTCTGTGACTTTTTCAGCCATAAGGCCGGCAATCAGCATCTAAATGTGTCATGTCAATAACGGTCAATTCGAACTACCTAAATAGTCAGTAGAAATCCGCTCTGCCAATAAACCGGCATCCAACTAATTGGACGTTTCACGCAATATGAAATTTTTATCAATGAAAGCGTTCCATCTGCGCGCTCCGCTTTATCTTATGAATTAAAGCAAGTATAATAGTCAAAGTGTACGTCGCGGATTGTCAAGCATAATTATGACAGACATTGGTAAGAAACCGTTATAATTGTTCAGAGTGCTTTACATCCGTGAATGAAACGGGTAAATTAACAACGAACCATCTGTACACATATAGTAGATAAGAACTGTCTAAACTTTAAAGATTGAGAGATGAACAGACATGTGCGGTTTTGCTGGTTGCTTAACTGATCGGACTAAAGCGGATAACGCAGCTTACGATCAGACCATCCACGAAATGACTAAAATGATTGTCCATCGGGGACCCGATGATGACGGTTATTTTGCTGATGACAACATTACCATGGGTTTTCGGCGCTTAAGTATCATTGACTTAGCCGGTGGTCACCAACCACTATCTTATGATAATGAACGTTACTGGATGACATTTAACGGGGAAATTTATAACTACGTTGAATTACGTGAACAACTCAAACAAGAAGGCTATGAATTCAAAACAAGCTCCGATTCTGAAGTAATTCTTGCGATGTACGCCAAGTACCACGCTGACGCAACGAAGTACTTACGGGGAATGTTTGCTTTCGTCATCTGGGATAAACAAGAAAAAACGTTATTTGCCGCGCGCGATCAGTTCGGGATCAAGCCGTTCTATTACGCTATCAGTGGTGATGACTTCTATTATGCTTCTGAAAGCAAGGCCATTTACAAGATTTTAAAGGATAAAACCTTCGATAAAAATGCCTTACAAGATTACATGACGTTCCAATTTGTTCCTGAACCAGAAACACTCACAAAAGAAATCAAAATGCTCGCCCCTGGTTGCTCCTTGACGAAAAAGTTGGGGTCTGCGCCACGGATCGATCGGTATTATCACCGTGAATTCCATCCGGTCCAACGTTCTGAAGACGAGTATGCCAAAAAAATCAAAGATGCCTTAATTGACTCCGTTAAGATTCACATGCGTTCCGATGTACCAGTTGGTTCTTTCCTTTCAGGCGGGATCGACTCATCAATCATCGTCGCGATTGCAAAAAACTTCAACCCAAACCTTGAAACGATCTCCGTTGGTTTCGAACGTGAAGGGTATAGTGAACTTGACGTTGCTCAAGAGACCGCTGAAAAGCTTGGTGTTAAGAATTACAGCATGACGATTACGCCTGAAGCCTTCATGAAGGCCTTCCCGCACTTTGTGTGGAGCATGGATGATCCGTTGGCTGACCCGGCCGCTGTGCCGCAGTATTTCTTAGCCAAAGAAGCGGTCAAACACGTTAAGGTTTGTTTGACTGGTGAAGGCGCTGACGAACTCTTCGGTGGCTACACCATCTATCATGAACCAGAATCATTGAAACCGTTCCGCTACACGAAACCGATTAATGGTGCCTTGAAGCGTATCGCACTCATGATGCCAGAGGGAATGCGTGGTCGGTCATTCTTACTACGAGGGACCACCCCATTAGAAAATCGCTATGTTGGGAACGCCTTTATCTTTGGTGAACAAGAAAAACAAGCCTTCTTCAAGAATTACAATCAGAACCATCCGTTCCAGTCCATCACGCAACCGCTCTATGATGAATCCGTCGACTATGATCCAATCAGTCGGATGCAATTCATCGATATGCACACGTGGTTAAACGGTGACTTGTTGCATAACGCCGACCGGACAACGATGGCGCACAGTTTGGAACTGCGGACCCCGTTTGTTGACCGTGAAGTGTATAACTTAGCAGCCGAAATTCCAGCTGATCTTCGAATTAGTCACGGCACAACAAAGTACATTCTTCGTAAAGCGGTCGAAGACATCGTGCCAGCGCACGTCCTTCACCGTAAAAAGCTTGGTTTCCCAGTACCAATTCGGTTCTGGCTCAAAGATGAAATGTACGACTGGGCTAAGCAGATCATTAACGATTCGCAAACTGACCAATACTTCAATAAGGACTACTTCTTGAAACTCTTAGATGACCACAAGGCCGGCGTTCGGGATAATTCTCGGAAACTCTGGACGGTCCTCACCTTCATGATGTGGCACCGACTCTATGTCGAATCTGACCACTTGATGGATAGCCCCGAAGCTAACGCCGTTGCGGAAAAAGTCGAGGAGTTTTAGATCAATGGAAATTATTGTTCAAAAGTTCGGCGGCACGTCAGTCAAGGACGAAGCCGCCCGTATTCAAGCTTTAAAGCACGTTCAATACGCCGTCGATCAGGGCGATAAAGTCATTGTCGTTGTCTCAGCAATTGGCCGGAAAGGTGCCCCTTACGCCACCGACTCATTACTCGGATTAGTTGGGGCCGAGCACTCCCGCTTAACCAATCGAGAACTCGACATGTTGGTCTCAGTTGGGGAAACCATCTCGACCGCTGTCTTTACCGAGTTAGCGCGTAAGCAAGGCCTAAACGTCACGGCCATGACTGGTCATGATGCTGGCATCGTGACTAACGACGATTTTCAAAATGCGAAGATTCTCCGCGTTGATCCGAAACCAATCACGGACGCCTTTATTGACGCCGACGTGGTAGTCGTAACTGGTTTTCAAGGTGCTACTGAGAGCGGCCACATTACTACGATTGGCCGTGGTGGTTCCGATACATCAGCAGCCATCCTCGGCGCCGCTTTAAAAGCAAAACGTGTTGATATTTTTACTGATGTCAACGGCATGATGACTGCCGATCCACGACTCGTCACCCACGCCCGCTTCATTAAGGCCATCAGCTACGAAGAACTTGCTAACATGGCCCATGAAGGTGCTAAGGTCATTCATCCGCGTGCTGTTGAAATTGCAGAACAAGCTCACGTGCCGATGCGGATTCGGTCAACTTATCAGGAACCCGACGAATTAGGGACTTTAGTCACTGACCGGACCACGACCCAAATCGAACATTATCGTACCGTGACAGGGATTGCACACCAAACTGATTTGACGCAATTTACTGTTCCTACCGATACGTTAAGTTCAAGTGCCATTTTCCAATTGATGGCACAGCACGGTTTGAGTGTTGACTTTATTAACATTACACCACACCAAGTTGTCTTCAACCTGGTTGATGGTGACGCGGACGTTGCCAAGCAGCTACTGACTGACGCGCACGTCCATTGTCAGTCAATTGCGAACTGTGCTAAAGTTTCCGTTGTCGGTGCTGGTATCACTGGGACACCCGGCGTCACTGCTCGGATCGTCTCGGCATTAGCTGCACAACATATCGATATTTTACAATCGACCGATAGTTATACGACCATCTGGGTGCTCGTTAAGGAAGCCGATTTAAAAGCGGCCATGAACGCCTTACATGATGAGTTCTTAGGAATCGAATAACCATCCCTGCAAGTCCGGCTTAATTGCCGGGCTTTTTTGTTGACCTAGATTGGCCTGGAGATGGCACGTTCAACCAGCAGCACACCATGTACCGAGCGATTACAAGCATAATTTCAATTCTCATTTGGGGTGACAATTATCCGGTTTGCATGTATTCTAGAAACAGTAACTTTATTGAAAAGGACGCTAATATTATGCAAGCAAGTCAATTAATTAATAGTTTAAAATTCAAGCAGGTTCAGCCCGCCTTGACCACGGACTTTGATGTCACCATGCTGACGCAGGATACCCGCGAAGTTCAGCCCGGCGCCATGTTTATTGCCGTCGTTGGTTATCACGTCGACGGTCACGACCTCGTTGATCAGGCCATCGGAAAAGGGGCCAAGATCATCGTGGCGTCAAAACCTTTAGACGTCAACGTACCGGTCATCTACGTTGAAAACACCGAACGCGCTATGGCAATTCTTGCCGACGTTTTCTACGGTGCGCCTAGTCAAAAGATGCGGATGATTGGGGTGACGGGTACCAATGGTAAGACCACTGTCACCCACCTGATCGAACAAATCTATCGTGATCAGCAGCAAGCCACCGGCCTGATTGGGACCATGTATCGCAAAATCAAGGATGAAAAACTGCCAACTACCAACACCACCCCCGACGCCATCACAACGCAACGGACTCTAGCGGCCATGCGGGATGCCGGTGTTGAAACTGTCGCCATGGAAGTTTCTTCAATTGCCCTCGTACTCGGACGGGTCTGGGGGATTGATTACGACATCGCCGTTTTCACGAACTTGACGCAAGACCATTTGGATTTCCACAAAACAATGGCTAAGTACACGGAAGCCAAGGCCATGCTCTTTGCACAACTGGGCAATAAGTACAGCGCCGACGGAACTAATAAGGTCGCTGTTCTGAACACCGATGATCCCGTTGGCCGTGAATTTGAACAGTACACGGCAGCGCACGTACTAACATTTGGACTCAAACCAGATGCCATGATCAACGCACAAAATGTTGAAATCAAGAGCCACGGGACTGAATTTGACCTCTCCGTCTTCGGCCACGTAACCCACGTGACGATGCAACTGATTGGCCAGTTCAACGTGTACAACATGCTGGCGGCCTTCGCCGCAGCTTACGCTAGTGGCATCCCCGAAGACCAAATCATTAAGTCACTGGAGAAGGTTACCGGCGTTAAGGGCCGCTTCCAATCCGTTCCTTCCCACACGGGTGTCAGTGTCATCGTTGACTACTCACACACTCCGGACGGCTTATTGAATGCCCTAGAAACGATTCAAGATTTCGCGACTAAGGATATTTATTGCGTCGTCGGCTGTGGTGGTGATCGCGACAAGACGAAACGGCCAAAGATGGCTAAAATTGCTGTCGAACACAGTACTAAGCCAATCTTTACTTCTGACAATCCTCGGACGGAAGACCCAACCATGATTCTAAATGACATGGTTGCCGGCGTGCCAAACGCCGACGTGCCCGTCTACGAAGACCGCCACGTTGCCATCGCCAAGGCCATTGAAGCAGCACAACCCGGCGACGTTGTTTTAATCGCTGGTAAAGGCCACGAAGATTATCAAATCATCGGCCGGACTAAGCATCACTTTGATGACAGTGAAGAAGCCGCTAAAACACTAGCTCTGAAACCAACCATTGATTAATGGTCAAAACAGAACTGACCGACAAGGCTATTTTCAATTCTATTTCTGTTAACAATTGGTGACATCCGCGACACGCGTCTTTAACCATTAACACCCCCAGCAACAGCTAATTTGATTGGCCGTTGCTGGGGGTGTTTTTTGCTTGTTTGGCTTTCTCCCAACCAGCGCTACAAAACAGGCATCAGTCGTGTTTGTACAAAAGATGCACCCACCTTTCGATTATTAACCAGCCAAACTATCGCCTATCTTTGATAATTCACCTAATTTGGAAATATAATTATGTTGATAAAAGGGGTTAATTATCATTGTTAGTTTAAGTTTAATTCGTTTGGGGGGATTTATAATGTCAATTTTTCAAACTTGGAAACGCCGAATTGCATACGGTTCCACTGACATGGCCGGTAATATTATTTGGCAAATGGTCAGCACTTACTTACTGTTCTATTACACAACGGTCGCGGGCATCTCAGCTGCTTTTGCAGGAATGCTGTTCTTCGTCGTGCGCTTCATTGATGCGTTTGATGCATTGATTTATGGTTATTTGATTGATCATACACACACGAAGTATGGACAATCGCGCCCCTACTTTGTGTGGTTTGGCATTCCGTTAGGGTTGCTGGCCATGTCGCTATTCATGATTCCATCATTTGGCGGCAATACCACAATGCGACTCGTCTACATTTCAATCACTTACACTTTCTTTAGCCTGATTTATTCTGGTGCCAACACGCCCATTACTTCGATTTTACCAAGCTTGACTGATGATAGCGTTGAACGGACCAAGTTAGCGAGTGCTCGGATGGTCATGACAACCATCGGGACCAGTGCAGTGGCTGCCATCACTTTGCCAATGGTTAAATTACTCGGCAAAGGCAATCAGTCGAAAGGTTTCACCCTCTGGGCTATTATCTTAGGCCTCGTTATCATGGGACTCTTCATCTTTGCTTTTCTCAATCTCAAGGAAACTAACGGTGCACAAAATCCAGACGGTACCACTGAGTCAGCCGAATCACTCTCAATCTGGCAAAGCTTGAAGGGTGCGGCTAGCAACAAACCATGGCTATTATTAGCCTGCTCATTCATTCTGCTACAAACCTTCTGGATGCTACGGGGAAATTCAGCGATCTTCTTTATCAAATACGTCTACGGTCGGCCTGAATTAGCGCCAATTTTCCTGGGGATTGGCTTTGTTTCCGTCATCGGGAACCTGTCCGTACCATTCCTATCACAACGCTTTAAGAACCGTAACGTTTTGCAGTTTTCACTCGTACTGGGCGTTATCGGCCAACTACTGCTGCCAATCGCTGAAAAGATGCGTAGTGTGAGCCTACTAATTGCTGGCTCCGTCATTTTCTTGATTGCGATGGGGATCACGTTCACGATTGTCTTCGCGATGCTATCAGATACCGTTGACTACTCAACGAAAGTACTGGGCCTAAATGAAACCGGATTTTTATCTGCCGTACCAATGATTGGCGCCAAATTAGGAATGGGAATTGGCGGTTTTCTAGCCGGTCAATTTCTCGCATGGGGACAATTCAATGCCAAGGCAGCTGTACAGTCCGGACGAACCATTACATTTATTAATCTCGCTTTTATTTGGATGCCGATTATTTTATTAGCCGCGATGATTTTCATGATGCAATTCTATCGGTTAGACGAAAAAGAATTACAAGCCAACAAGGCCGACGCAGCGGCTAAAGTTGAACCTAAGGAGGATGTTGAATATGATGCCAACAATTAATTCGATTCAAACAACCGTCAACGGCGTCGTCAAAATCGTTAAACCATTTAACAACGACATCGCCGGTGAACAATTTGACCCGCACGTCCTTCAAACACTAACGGCCTTCAAACAACCACCCATCCTTGAAAATGATCTAGCGGCGCTCCGCAGTGGTAGTTTAACCCCCGCCATCGCGGACCCTGTTGGTGATGCGGTTACAGTTCAAAGTCGAAATATTACGGCTCTGAATCGCACGGTCAGCGTTGAATGGCTGACACCACAAAATGTCATTAATCACACAGTACTGGTCTACTTCCACGGTGGTGCCTTTTACGGCGGTGTTCCCGGCAATAATACGGTCCTTTTAAAGCTGGTCGCAGCTAAAAGTCACTGCGAGATTCTTAATGTCGATTACAGCTTAGCGCCAGAAGCACCAGCACCCGCTGGTATTTTAGACGGGCTCGCGATTTTCCAATATTTGGAACAACGTGACGCTGAAACAATGATTACCGTTGCTGGCGATTCGGCTGGCGCTAACGTCATCATGGCTGCAACAAATCTGAATCAACAACTCGGTAGCAATCGTATCAATCAACAACTGCTGTTGTACCCAGTTACCGCCCCAAATGCTGACCACGCCGGTCCACTCTGGGATTTGGCCGCCTTTCCGATTATTGACTCACAGCGTGCCATTCTCACCAACTATCACGACCTCTTTCGGCAACTTGACAGCATCATGACGGATTATTATGTTCCAGAGAACTTTGATTCACATTCTCCACTCATCTCACCGCTACACCAGGAAAACTTCACAATGACACCACCAACCACGATCATGGTCGGCGAGTTTGATCCATTCCGACCACAAGCTTGGGCTTATGCACAACGCCTGGCCGCTGCCGATACTGCGACCACGTTTATTCAGTATCAGGGCTTGAACCACGCTTTCGCACCATTAGTGGATCAGTATTGGCAAAGCCAAGATGTGGCCCAAGTGATGGCGGCCGCGTTAATTTAGCGACTAGGGCATATCAAAAATCACCAGTATCACGTTGCAGAAATCACATGTAAAAAACAAGCGGACTGATAAAAACCGCCCCGCATTTTACTATCCGAAATGCGGGCGGTTTCGCGTTAAGCTAACATTTAAGTCTGAGACTTGTGCTATACTCTTGGCATGGGGGGATTAACGTGAACAAAAATGATAAAGCCAAGCGTTTGATGCAACAAATCGACGTTGCCTATAATGATCCTGAAGTTAAACAAGACGCACAAGTTCGTGCTGACTTACTTCGCTATGCTATGGAACTTGACAAGAACGGTAACTATTTATTAATTGCCACTAAAGTTAACGGCATGGCAATGCGCGTCATGCGTGATCACATGCACCAACCACTCCAAGCAATTAACACACTCTACACCCAAACCGCCCGCACCTCCGAATATTATTGGGGCGTGGCGGCAGCTAGTATTTTTAGTGGGCTGTGGTAAAGCACTATCACGTGCGAGCGCTCACTATAAATCATATTAACAACAGTTTTGAACCGGAACACAGACAAATAACTTGAATCAACCGTTAATTTCAAAGGGACGCTCCTGACAAACCATGCCAGAAGCGTCCCTTTACTAACTACTTAAAATTTTATCGATCAGAGTCAAGTTAACAGCTAAAGTAAGGCGTTGTACTTGGCTCAGCCATTTACTTCAAGTACCCGGTTTCATTCCAAGTCGTCAGTTCAAAATGCTGATTATCCGTCGTCGATAACACTGTCAGGCTATCATTATCCACGATTCCGTGGCCGACTGTCTTCATAACTTGCCCATCGACCACAAAAGGTGCTCGTAATTCTGCTACGGGGACACCCATTAACGCCTTGACAGTCATCGTCGTCACCAGGCCGTGCGATACGATTAATAGTGGTTGCGTGCTAGCTACCCCAACTTGATCAATCAAACGATGTAGCGTCGAAGTCGTTCGGGTGACAAAATCCGCATAACTTTCGCCACCGCCAGCTAGTTCCGGTCGGTATTCGGCGGGTTTAGTAAAAATAACTTGGGCGTAGGACTGCGGCTGTACTTCCGCTTCCTGTTTGCCGTCCCAATCACCAAAATCAAACTCACGCAAGCCATCGTCGATTTGAATCGGCGGTTGCCACTGATTGGCAGCCACAATGTATTTCGCCGTATCCAGCGCTCGTTGCTGCGGACTGCTATATACTGCTGAAAATTGGGTGGTGCTTAAGTAATCACCAGCGGCTTTTGCCCCATCGATTCCGCTAGCAACCAGCGGGGAATCTGCTCGTCCACCTTGAAATCGGTGTTCTAAGTTATATTGTGTTCGACCGTGACGAATGAAATAAATCTGCATGGCACGTTCACCTTCCTAATCCGTTCAATAGTTTAATTCTAACTGTGTCATGCTCAATAGAAAAGTCTTCAGTGCCATAATGACGTAAAAAAATACCGTGGTCTAAGAAACACACCACGATATTTCAGTTATTATGATAAAGGCTTAACCAAGTGCTGGTACGGATGTGTGCCAATCATGAGCTGACCATCCGGGACAAAACCATGCCGGTGGTATAACTTAGCTGCCCGGGGATTGCCATCATCAACGTTTAAACTCAGTTTCGTGGCCCCCAGTTGACCAACGAGTCCTGGTAATACTTCTAGTAAGGCACTACCAACTCCGTGACCCTGAGCTTGCGGATCAACTGCCAACATGCTTAAATACCACTCATTCGGCCGGGTCTCACCACCTAATTCCAGTGGTGCCTCAAACCCCGCATGATGACCTGAAGTCGTCCGCAACAAATCGTTTACAGCGACTTCATTCTTCGCTAAGTGCCCAAACGCGACACCGACGATTTTGTGATCCATGACCGCCACAAAAGTCTGCGCTAACCCATCTAAATTGGCCGGTCGCTGATACAACTCAGTCAACATTGCCAATAGGTCGGCCTCGCTAACATTTTTTAAGACTGGCATTTCCATATCACGGTAAATCATCGCAATCAATGGTGCAATTTGAGCACTATCTTGCGGTTGTGCCGTTCGAATTTCCATCATCACAACGCTCCCAACTGTTTTCTCAACCGTAGCAAATCCCGCGGTCATCGTCAATCGTTGTGCTTAATTTGTTGCCGATGTTGAATCGTCATCACCCACGTCGTGACGGGAACTACCAGGATAACGCCAATTAACGAGAATAATACCATTAATACTTCCGCAACAAATATTTTATTATTGATAACACTCCCGAAGGAATAATGTAAGCCCGCAAACCAGATAAATAGCGCCAAGAAGCCACCAAAAAAGCCGAAAAACAAGGTATTAAAAGTCGTCCCGATAATCTGCTTACCAATACTGATACCATCGATATAGAGTCGCTTAGTTGGCAACTGCGGATGCTGCGCCAGAATTTCACTCAGACCAGCCGCAATCGCAATAGCAGCTTCCGCAATGGCCCCTAGTGTACTTAAAATTGCTTCAGTTACTGCTACGCCAATAAAGGAGACCCCAATGGCTAACGACATACCTTCCAGATCTTCACTATCTTCTAAACTAAAGCCCTGCGCCATGATCCAATTTTCAACGGGAAAAATAATCAGCACTAAAATGACCATAACAATCAATGCTGCAATATAAGCTGGCTTGGCCGCCACTTCGTTGTCCTCCCCAAAGAAAATCGTGAAGGCCAAGATGATTGTCCCAATGACCAACGACACCCCCATTGCTGGAAAGCCCCATGAAATCAAAACAACGGCTAAAAACAACAATCCAAAGTTAAATAACAAACTCAAAAAGGCCGTCGCTCCAGTCTTACCACCAATTAATGTCATCAATCCTAGTAAGATCAATCCTAAAACGGTAATCGTGTTCATGCCATCACCGCCTTAGGCATCAATCGACTGGCTAACCAACTGGCTACTGGAATCGCTAAAACGATACCGATACCAGAAATCAAACTTTGGACCATCCCCAACGACATATTCATTGTAAAAGTGTAACCCCAGCTATTGCCGTTACGGAAATAGAGCAAAGTCATCGCGAAAGTATCCGCCATGAAAATCAAAAATAGCACGTTGATCAAGGGTCCCATAATAGACCGGCCAATTTGAATACCCGACTTAAATACTTGTCGTGGTGCAATGTCCGGGCGCTCCGTTTTCAATTGAAACAATGAAGCAACAATATCTGTTGATTCATCCATGACTGCTCCGAGTGAACCGAGGACTGTTTCGACTAAAAATAACGGTCGGGGAACCTGCGTCACGTACTGCATCGATTCATAAGTCACACCACGCTCATGGGTCACCGCAAAGACGATCAGACTAATAATGACAGCCAGTCCCGTGCCAACCACAGTCGCGCCCAATGTTACTAACATTTGACGACTAAAACCGAGAACTAGCAACAGTGTGAGCACGGCGAAGATTACGGCCAATACGCCAAAGAGCAGGTAAATGTGACCACCATTAGTAGCTAAATCGATCTGAATGGCGGCATAAAATAGTACAGCATTGAGTGCGACACTCAAAAAGGCCATCAGACCGCTGAAACGCATAATTAACAAGAGCAGTGCTAGGGCTAACCACGCGACAAACGCCAATGCGGTATCTCGTTTTAACCCCTGAATCGTCACTGCACTACTATGATCGCTAGGAATCCGTAAGAAGACTTGATTACGGACGTGATACGGCTGATCCATTGCGCCTGAGCGCGTATACGTATTCTTGATCTGGTAAGTTCGACCACGATGTGCCTTATTGAGCACCCGGACCGTTACCAACTGTGTCACTGTCGCATCCTTATTCTCAAATTCATCCGTCGTCGTGCTTCGACTCTTAGTCTGCACGTGGGTCACTTGTGCAACTGTCTGCTGATAAAGTCCCGCATTAACTCGGGTCAATCCAACCCCGATTAGTCCTAAAATAATCACCAGCAGTGTTAACCACAACCCCCACCGTTGCTTGATTCGCTGTTTCACATTTTCACCTTTTTTCACTTCAATGGTCACCAGTTTACCACCCATTTTCCAATACAAACTTCGATTCTGGCAATCTTTAACAGAATCTAAGGTTCTACGGTAATCTAGGCCGTTACTTGAACGCGTAAAGCTTTCAGCCAAGCAATTTCTTCCTCATCGTGGAGGCGCTGAGCAATTTTTAGTCCCTTTTCAATCAATGCCAGGGCCTGTTCAGGTTGCTGATGGACCCGCCATTCATAAACGGCAGTTAACTTATAATGAGCCAAAGGTTGGTAACGACGTAATAACTGTTGAACACCATCATCTTGATACCAGGCTATGATCTGGGGGTCACGATGATTGGTGACCAAGTTCCAGTACAATGTCGCATCTAAATACTTCGCCAAATCAGCTGGCGGCAACGTATTGAAACTTGGCTCCAAGCGACTCAACCCCGCTAACAGTTCGGAGGTGTCCAGCCCATGTTGAAGTCCCCATTCCAGAATCAACCAGGCTTGCCGGACGACTAAATAATTCCGATTGCCACCATCGCGCGGCATAACAATCATACTCGCATCAAGGTCACGGACACTACCGGTCTGAACCTTAACGGCCGCAGCACACGCAGTGACATACGCGGCGGTCATCGCCACCGTTGATTCGCGTGCCTGCCGAAATTCCTGTCCCGCCGTGGGATAACCGTGCAAGTTCATTGGTAATAATTGGGCGGCTTTCAACGTATTGACCCAGATCCAAATAATGAACGAAAACAACCATAAATCGAAACTAAACTTAAATTGATTCAGAGTTATTAAACTGAGCATGACCGTCAGTAAGTTGAACAGGCCACCGCCAAAACAATAAATGGCGTGATTGAACCGTTTGGCATCCGCCGGGGGTGCTGCCACGATATGTGGATGACGCGTCAGCGGTCGTTCTAATTTCCAATGACCACGAACCCGACTTAATTGAAGTCGAAAACCGGTAATCCGGACAATTCGAGCACCAATTAATCGAAATCCGACCCACTGACCGAGCCAATGGATTAACGTCGCACCTAGTTCGCTGGCGACTAGTGCCAATCCTAGCCAACCGACTGTTGCAATAAATTGTCCAAAAACTTGCATGCTATTCCTCCTCGTACCTTGATTGACAGCCTTTATTTAACAAAATTAATTTTGAAATCAATAATACGTTTTTGGGCATGACCCATGATTAGTTTTTGACAAAGTTAGATTCAAAAACCGGCAGCTTGGATGCGCCAAAACCGAAACCAATCACAGCATGCTGCCAAATAAAAATTCATCTAATTTAACATGTTTTAATTATGGTTCATACGCCTGGCAACCAGTACCAAGTGTCCTCATTTTCTAATTCGACGATACCATATTAATTATACGCGTGGACACTGAAATAATCGCTGGTACTTCGTAATTGTTCTTATTATAGCAAAACAAGCTGACCTCCGGCGATTAAGACGCCAAGCCCAGCTTGCTAATCAATTGAATTTTAATGTCGTTGTTGCTGAATGCACATGCCGTATCCCTTAACGACGCCGGTGTTTAACAACAGTGAAGAAATGTAAAATCATTGCTAAAAGAACATAAAAGACGACGACAAAGACGCCGTAGTAGGCCCAAAAATTGTTCAGCGGAATCAATTGTTGAATCCCCGCTTCGATTCCCATGGTTAGTAGTGCCATCACCGCAATCATGAAGAATAATTGAATATACCGTTTCACCGTACTGTCATCCCTTTCCTTTTTATGTGCAGCCCGCGCGCCGACCCGTTCACATTCTGCTTGCTTAGCAGCTGTGATGGTTTGCATACCCCACGTTTTAGTTACGACAATCTCCCGTAATTTGATGAGACCACCCATCGTCAAAAATTTATCAAGTGTTTTAAACGTTGCGTCAGTCACGCCGGTCAAATAATTTTCAATACCACCCGCGTAACAATCCGTGATCGTCACATAATGCTTGTTCTTAAAGCGATCAGGTACTGCTTCACCCACGGAATTAAACCGTGCGATCCGCCCCCGAAAACAGTCACAGAAGTTTTTCATTACCCCCGATAAGCTCCCCAAATAGGTTGGTGCAGCTAATACCCAGACATCCGCCGCCATTAATTTTGCTTCCAGCGCGTCTAAGTCAGCATTCGGTTGACTATCGTGATCTGGTCGCAACTCATAATCGTTGAGGTTGACTAGTTCCGTGTCAGCGCTGGCCGCGGCCCCCTTTAAGACGGCTTGCAGTAGCTGGGCAGTCACGCCATCAGCGCGATGCGAACCTAATATTCCTAAGACTTTCACATTTTCCACTCCCATCATTCATTCAAAAGCTATTTTTATTTTAACGCATTTCAACATAAAAATATGGTTATCAAACGAACAGCAATTGTTAAACCCGCTAATAGTACTTACTTTTAACAAAAAGGTTTGACAATCGATTAACGACTTTCTTTAATTATACATAAGTACGAACGTTCCAATAACAATTAGTCTAACTGACAACTTGTAGACTTAAAGTTTTCTTGGCTGCAACTATTTCACCAGAACTTGAACATCGAGCTGTCATACCAACACTTAACAACTAATTCAGCGTACTGCCGATGGGGGGAGTTAGTCCTTAAGTGTAAATTGAATTTGAAAGGACGCAGTCACCATGGCTAATTTTCAACAATCCGAAACGGCACTTATTGAAAGTGCCACACTAATTAATATCTTCGCCGAAAAAATTCGGCGTCAGATTATCATTGCTCTGGGGAACAGTGATAATGGTCTCAACGTTACTGATATTACCGCCTTGGTCAATATTTCACGCCCCGCCGTTTCACATCATCTACGCTTAATGCGTGAAGCTGGGGTCATTGATATGCGCAGTAACGGAGTCGAGCATATTTATTTTCTCACGTTAACCGCACCATTACAGCAATTACAGGCAACTTTTGCGACGCTAACGGCTGATAACGCGCCACTTAGTCAGTCGTAAGCACTAGCGCCTCATTCAATAGTCACCGCAACCTTCAGGATAACGCAGGCCTGCAACTTACCCGCTAAACGTTAGCTTGATTTTAGACGGTTGCCAACCAAAAATCGGCACTGCCAGAATGTTCAACGCATTCTAGCAGTGCCGATTTTTATTAACCATTCATCCGGATTATCACTGGTCCTAAACTGAACTTAGTCGTGATTCAGGGCTTGCAGATCAGCTGGCAATGCCGCCTCAAAGTGTAAAGTCTGTTCCGAAAAGGGGTCAAAGAACTGTAAACTAGCGGCGTGTAAGGCTTGCCGTTGAATCCACGCCAAGTTACCGCCATACAGCGCATCACCTAATAAGGGGTGCCCAAGCGTCGTTAGATGGACCCGAATTTGATGCGTCCGTCCAGTCACAAGTTCCAACCGTAACCGACTCACGTTATGCTGCAATTGGTCCGCCTCCACTTGATACGTCGTAATGGCGCGTTGGCCCGCCGTGGTGACCACTCGTCGAGGACTGTCAGCCACCCGGCCAATCGGGCGATCAATTGTGCCACTAGCCGGCGTAATGGTCCCTTCAATCCAAGCTTGATACGTCTTCACTAATTGCGCCGCAATTCGGGGCTCTGTCAACATCCCCTGCGCCACCCGATGTTTAGCAACTAACACAAGGCCACTCGTATCCCGGTCCAACCGCGTGATCAGGTGCGGTCGTTGATTACTGGCATGACTGGCTATCAAATAACCCTTGATTCGATTGACCAACGTATCGGTCCGATTACTAGGCCCCGGCACGCTGGTTAACCCGGCTGGTTTATTAAGAACGAGCCAATTAGCATCTTCATACTCAATTTGAATTGGTTGTTCGCTGACGGCTACCGCTGTATCCGGTGCCTCGTCTGGTAGTTGAATTCCCGCAATATCGCCATCATGAATGGTAATAACGCCCGTTTGAACTTGATTATTGACAAGAAACGCGCCGGTGCCATGCTTGATTGCCTTGATTGTTCGCATACTGATGGCATGCGTCGTCAGGAATCGTTTCATTGCCATTGGTTGCCCCTGGTGTTGCCAAGTAAATTCCATACGTGTTACTCCATTTCATCTCGTAGTTTACCAATCAGCCATCTAATCGTTTTCCTCATCGGTGCTAGTTGCTGATTCCGCATGAGCTGCCGCTCGAATCGTCGCCATAAAGGTTTCACCATACTTTTCAAGTTTGCTGGCCCCGACCCCTTTGACCGTTAAGAAAGCTGCGTCGTCTTCTGGCATCAGGTCACACATCGAATGAAGCGTCCGGTCAGAAAAAATCACAAATGGTGGTACGCCCTGTTCTTCCGCCAATTGGCGCCGAAGTGTCCGCAACTGTTCGAAGAGGGCACTGTTCTCTGGCACCGTCTGCTGCACCTTTTGGGCCGTCTTTCGGTGTACCGTGGTCGTTCCTTTAAGCACGGCCACTCCACTCGCTGAGACTGTCAGCGTTGGATACTGACCACCCACCGACTGCAAATAACCGCTCGCAGTCAAAAAATCGATCAGTTCCACGACACTCTTCTGTCGCTGCCCGGACATCAACCCGTACGTCGACAACGTATTGAGGTTCGATTCGCGGACCCGTTGATTATTAGCGCCCGTCAATACCTGGGCCACGACCCCTTTACCGAACCGGGAATGAAGCCTAACGACGCACGATAAGACTTGTTGAGCTGCCGTGGTGATATCCTGTGATTCCCGCTGATCAGTACAATTACTACACCGACCACACGGCGCGGATTTTTCACCAAAGTATTTCAAGATAAACTGTTGTAAACAGCCCTGGGTATTCGCATACCGTGTCATCACCTGTAGCTTCTGATACGCCAGGTGTCGGTGCTCCGTATCCATCTCCGACTCATCAATAAAGAAGTGCTGAAGTTGAATATCAACCGGTCGAAAAATCAAAATCGCTTCACTAGGTAACCCATCCCGGCCAGCCCGACCGGCTTCCTGATAATAAGCTTCCAAAGTTCCGGGGACCTGCGCGTGAATCACAAAACGCACGTTACTCTTATCAATGCCCATTCCAAACGCGTTGGTTGCCACCATGACGTCAACACGGTCGTACAAGAAATCCTCTTGGTTTTGCCGCCGAACCGCATCATCTAGCCCAGCGTGGTACGGCGTGGCCTTAATATCATGCTTTTGCAACAAACTCGTCAGACGCATCACTTCTTTACGGGTGCTGGCGTAAATAATCCCGGCTTCACCATGATTAACTTTCAAATAATCTAAAATGTAACGGTCCGTGTCTTGGTCCTTGACCACCGTCAAATCCAAGTTATCGCGGGCAAAACCAGTATTCACTTCATGTTGTGGATCGATCGCTAAGCGGCCGCAAATATCCGCAGCAACTTGCTCAGTTGCCGTCGCAGTTAAAGCTAGAACTTGCGGATGGGTCGGCAATTGTTCAATCGCCGTGCTGAGCGCTAAATAACTGGGACGAAAATCGTGCCCCCACTGTGAAATACAGTGGGCCTCATCAATTGCTAACAGTTGGATGGGCAACCGGCCCAGCGCTTGAATAAAATAATCCGAATCTAACCGCTCGGGTGCCACATAAAGTAAGGTATAATCCCCCGCCCGTAGTTCTTGAAGCCGTTCGTTAATCTCTTGGAAATCCAGTGAACTGTTAATAAAAGTCGCCGCGATGCCATTATCATTTAACGCGTCTACCTGATCTTTCATTAAAGAAATTAATGGTGAGACAACGACGGTCAGCCCCTGAAAAAGTAACGCTGGGATTTGGTAACATAATGACTTACCACCCCCAGTCGGCATAATCGCTAGGGTGTTTTCACCGGCCAACACTTGTTCAATCACTGCTTTTTGCCCCGGTCGGAATTCATCATATCCGAACGTGGTCTTTAATACTTGCTGTGCCGCCGCTAAGTCAATCATCACACGTAAACTCCCTCTTTGAATTAATACTCTCATTCTACCGAGAATACCGGCCCATGACAAGAACGCGCCCCGGTAATCACTAGGTACGTTAAGTCGCACTTGCGCCACGAAAACTATCAAAATACCGAAAAGTGCCCGTCCCTATTGATTTTATAGGAACGGACACTTTAAAGAGACCGATATCGATTAAACGACCATGTCAGATTGGCCATCAAAGGGCACTCGCCCACACAGTTTATATGTACAATGCTGACTTAGCCTTGCTTGGGTCGGCCACGGTGATCCACCAAACCTTCCATGCCGTGTTGTCGATATTTTCGTACCCATGTATAGACTTGTGGATACGAAACATTAAAATGCTTAGCGGCTTCTCGATAATCGTTGCAATGGTCCAGCGTATACTTTACGATCGCAATTCGTTCTTCCAGCGTTGCGCGTCGTCCTCGATCCATGACTCGGCCTCCTCTCATTCACTACTATTCATCATACCAAGAGTTCTCAATTTTTTGTAGCTTTTTCCCCGTGACTTGCCTGATTCGTTGCGATTTTTAATAAATTATTTCGAATCAGTCCAGCGCACCTAGCGCTCATCTTAAAATAAATTTGTTAACGCAGTTATTTTGCTTGCATTTAAGAACATATGTTCGTATACTCGTGTTGAGGTGATTAGCATGCAGTCAGAAAATCTAACCGTTAAGTATTTAAATAAAAGCAAGATATTAAAGTTGGACCCCTTTATGTTGTACTTACAAGTCACGCCATTAAAGGCGACCGAGCCTACGCCCATCAACTGCATCATCGTCAAGCATGCATTGACTTTATTTTACCAACTCCAACCTGACGCACAACTAGCACTCTACGGTCACTATAACACCAGGCACCAATTCGTGATTACCAAATTCATGGTTCGATCTGCAGTGCAAACACTAGCCAGCTAATGTACAAAGCCGCTAAAATATAAGTACTTAGATCAGAGGAGCTGTTGTCGATGATGCCAACGAACCTAACCTTACTTGAGCGTAAGATCTCAAATAACTTGAATTGTCTATACTTTGTCAACCATCCCGTTTACCGTATTCAAAAGGACCATCAATTAGCACTCGCTTCAGAATACAGCCTTGCCGGCAACGTGACCGAAATTATCTGTGATGAACAGCAGCGCTATCATATTTTATTCGTGGCGCGTAAAGAAATTGTCTTAACTGAAAAGAAGGTCGCTAAAGTAACCAATAACCAGCTCGGGCAGGATACCGTTCAATTTCTGGCGACGCTGGGATACCAGTTTCCCCCTGCGCAGCCGGCCGGTGAACTAAGCCAACCCACGATCCTACCTTCACCAACGGAATTGAGTGAATGTCCGACCGCTTACGTAATCATCGACTGCGAGTTCGGCACTCGCTTTCGTCGTAATGGCTCCGCTAAAGCCGTCAGTTGGCACGTCATCGAATCACCCGAATTACGGGCTAGTATCTTCCAGCTCAGTGCCATCGGTTTTTCCCATCATACGCAGACAGCGCCTTTTTTCAATCGTTACTTCGATGATCCTAACTTTTTACCTGACAAAAAGTTGGCCGGTTTATCAGCAACTGGCTTAACGACCGTCGCTTACGAGGCGCAAGGCGACCCCTTGACGATTCTAAAAGCATTCATCCAGCAAGTTATCCAGCCACAACTCCCCCTCGTTTTTTGGGATCAGACACAGGACATGAAACACATTCGATTATTACTAACTCAGTATTATCAGCAATTGACCCCCACCGAACAGCAGCTAGTCAGTCGCCCGGTCACGATTTTTGATGCCCAAGCCTATACGAATACCTTGATCAATCGTGGCAACCATAAGGTCGGTAGCCATGATCTGCCATTAAATGGCTTAGCCGCACTTTTTAATATCAGCAATCCACACCAGCATAACGCCATTTGGGATGTTCAGACAACTGAATTAGTCATGGTTAAGCTTGCTGAACTAACTCACCAAACGCCGGTAATCACTACACCGCCTGCACCGATCGCACTACCAGCTACGGTGCCAGCGGTGGTTCCGTCAATCCAGACGCCTAGCCCCACACCACAACATGCCAGCCACGCGCAAGTTCACCAGTTACGGGCACGTGGCAAGACTTACCGTGAAATTGCGGCGGTCACCGGTTTTAGTATTAGCGGGATTAATTATATTCTCAAAAAAGCCCGTTCTATCCCGACCCGCTCAGAAAGCGTATAATGATATTAATAGCTTAAAAGGAGTGTTTTAATATCATGGAAAAACGTATTAAAGGTTCATGTACCACGATTCTCGTCGGTAAAAAAGCCTCAATCGATGGCTCGACCATTATTTCACGAAACGATGATGGTCACGAAGCCCTAGACCCCGAACGATTAGTTGTGGTCAATCCCGCAGATCAACCCCGGCACTATCAGTCCGTCATTAGTAAGGTCGAAGTCGACTTACCTGACAATCCCTTACGGTATACTTCAATTCCCAACTCAATCTTGACCAATGGGACCTGGCCAGCAGCAGGGATCAACAGTGAGAACATCGCCATGTCCGCAACCGAAACCATCACCACGAACTCGCGTATCTTGGGAATCGATCCCTTCGTTGCCGGCGGAATTGGTGAAGAAGACCTTTGCACCCTAGTATTACCATACATTCACAGCGCCAAGGAAGGCGTTACTCGTCTAGGTGCCCTGCTTGAACAATACGGGACTTACGAACCAAACGGTATCGCTTTTTCTGATCAAGACGAAATCTGGTGGTTAGAAACCATTGGTGGTCACCACTGGGCTGCTAAACGTATTCCTGACGATGCTTACGTGGTTGCTCCGAACCGCATGAATATTGACGATTTCGATTTTAACGCTGATGATACCTTAGCTTCAGCTGACCTTGAACAATTAATTGAAGATTACCACTTGAATCCTGACTTTGACCGTGTCAACTTGCGGCACATCTTTGGGAGTGCTTCAATCAAAGATACGGTTTACAACAACCCCCGGGCTTGGTTCGGTCAGAAATACTTCACGCCGGACGTTGTGCAAGATCCAATGGAACAAGACTTACCATTCATCTGCCATGCTAACCGTAAGATTTCTATCGAAGACGTCAAGTTTGTTTTGAGTTCTCACTTTGAAAACACGAAATACGATGTTTACGGGAGTGGCTCTGAAGCTGACAAAACCCTTTTCCGGCCAATCGGGATCAACCGTAACCACGATGTGCACATCTTACAGATTCGCAACAACGTCCCCGCTGCTGTTGCCGGTATTCACTGGTTAGCCTTTGGTGCCAATACCTTCAACACGGTCGTACCATTCTATGCAAATGTCAATGACACGCCAGCTAGCTACAAAGATGCGGACGGCACCTTTAATCTCAACCACATGTACTGGTTAAGCTGTACAACCGCCCTTTTGGGTGACACCGACTACGACTTTTACGTGGATATGCGGAATAGTTACGAACTCGAAGCCATGAGTGCTTACCGTAAAATCGAGAATGATACCGACGCTGACTTGGCTAACCACCAAGACGTCACGGCCTATCTTGAAACGGCTAACCAACAATTGGCCGATACCGCGATGAAGTTACAAACTAAATTACTCGGCGATATGGTCATTGCCGGTTCTGAAAAAATGAAATTACGTTATAATTTGAACGATTAATTAAGCCCGGTAGCTTGCGGTTTTAGCTAAGATTTTTATGGTGAATTCATGAGACTAAACTAATTTATTTTTAATTTAGTGGTTTACAAATACCAGAATCGTGCTAATATAAATGTCACAAGATAAAAAACGGAGGAAAGAGGAGTACGATTAGTCAACCTGCCAGTGAATCGGGAGTGAGTGGAAACCCGACCAGAACTTGACTAATCCGAAAAACACTTTCTTAGTTGCTAACTGAAATAACCTCGTTAAAGTAGGATTAGCCGTTAACCGGTACGTTACCATCGGTGGTGTATGTTTGTACACTATTTTAAAGCTGGTTTACTGTAAGGTAAACAACTTGGGTGGTACCGCGAAAGAGTCTTTCGTCCCTTGATAATTCAAGGGATGGAAGGCTCTTTTCTTTTATCCTGTAACTAAAATCTGAACTTATTTTAAAGGAGACCACGCATATGCATTTAATTATTCCAAAGGATTACGATCCTAAATTATCCGTTAAAGAAACCCAACAGGCCATTCGTTACATTCGTGAAACGTTCCAAGATGAATTTGGGAAGCAACTAAACTTATCTCGGCTTTCAGCACCGATGTTCGTTGAAAAGAAAACTGGTCTGAACGATAACTTAAACGGTGTCGAAAAACCTGTCTCCTTCACTATGCAAGACATGGGTGATGAACAAATCGAAATCGTTCACTCACTTGCTAAGTGGAAACGGGTCGCTTTAAAGCGCTACGGTTTTGATATGCATGAAGGTCTCTACACGAACATGAACGCTATTCGTAAGGATGAAGATTTGGACAATTACCACTCCGCCTACGTTGATCAATGGGATTGGGAAAAAGTGATCAGTAAGGAAGAACGAACCGTTGAAACTTTGAAAGCCACGGTACGTCAAATCTTTAAAGTGATCAAGCACATGGAACACGAAGTTTGGTACAAGTTCCCACAAGCCGTTCACCACTTACCAGACGAAATTCACTTCTTAACCACACAAGAGCTCGAAGACATGTACCCTGACATGACGCCGCGCGAACGCGAAAACGCCATTTGCAAGAAACTCGGCTGTGTCTTCTTAATGCAAATTGGCTGGAAGCTTGATTCCGGCGAACGTCACGATGGCCGCGCCCCCGACTATGATGACTGGAAATTGAACGGCGATATCCTCTTCTGGTATGAACCATTAGACCAAGCTATCGAAATCTCAAGTATGGGAATCCGGGTCGATGCTGAATCAATGAAGAAACAACTTAAAGACGTGGACGCCGAAGACCGGCTTAGCTTGCCATACCACCAAATGATCTTGAACGCGGACGTCCCTTACACGATCGGTGGCGGGATTGGTCAATCACGGCTCTGCATGTTATTACTTGGCAAAGCCCATGTCGGTGAAGTACAAGCTGCCTTGTGGCCACAAGCCATGATCGACCAATGTGCCGAACATAACATTCATTTACTTTAATCTGATTTAAAATCCAACAAGAAGGAGTGATCAATATCATGGAAACCATTAGTATTATCAACGCCGCTGACCATGTCAATGAACAAGTTAAAATTGGGGTGTGGCTCAGTAATAAGCGTTCTAGCGGCAAAATTGCCTTTCTTCAATTACGCGATGGCACTGCAACTTTTCAAGGGGTAGCTCTCAAAAACGAGCTCGGTGAAACGGCTTTTGCACAACTGACCGACCTCGCGCAAGAAACTAGCCTCTGGGTCACCGGCACGATTCATGCAGATACCCGTTCCCCCTTTGGCTACGAGCTTGCCATCTCACAATTTGAAGTGGTTGGGACTAGTCACGACTACCCGATCACGCCCAAGGACCATGGTATTGATTTCCTGTTGGATCATCGCCATCTTTGGCTACGGTCATCGCGTCCCAACGCAATTATGCGGATTCGCAACGAGGTCATTCGAGCCGTTTATGAGTTCTTCAATGACCGCGGTTTTATTAAGATTGACGCGCCGATTTTGACCGGTTCCGCTCCTGAAGGGACGACTGAATTATTCAAAACTGATTACTTTGGTCAGGACGCCTATTTATCACAATCCGGCCAGTTATACGGTGAAGCTGGCGCAATGGCGTTCGGCAAAATCTTCACGTTTGGACCAACTTTTCGGGCCGAAAAATCCAAGACTCGTCGCCACTTAACAGAATTCTGGCAACTTGAACCTGAAATGGCCTGGATGCATCAAGATGAAAGTCTGGAAGTCCAAGAACAATTGGTGGCCTACCTCGTTCAAGCCGTGATTGACCATTGCCCCCACGAACTGGCCGTTTTGGACCGCGATGTTGCGACGTTGCAAAAGTACACCAAGCTCCCATTTCCGCGAGTTTCGTACGACGATGCTATTACACTACTCCAAGCGAACGGCTTTGACGTCGACTGGGGTGTCGACTTTGGCTCACCGGAAGAGACATTTTTGGCAGAACACTTTGACCAACCAGTCTTTGTCTTAAACTATCCCAAAGCAATCAAGGCCTTTTACATGCAGGCACACCCGACGCGCGATGATGTCGTCATTGCAGCTGACCTGTTAGCACCTGAAGGTTACGGCGAAATCATCGGCGGTTCCGAACGCTCAACAGATTATGACTACTTGAAGGAACGGTTACTAGCCAGCGGTCAAGACTTGCAGGATTACGAGTGGTATCTCGATTTACGCAAATATGGTTCGGTGCCGCACTCCGGTTTCGGTATGGGTCTGGAACGTTTTCTGGCTTGGATCACTTTGCAAGATCACGTTCGCGAAACCATTCCGTTTCCACGTATGTTGCACCGTATTTACCCGTAAAGTCGCTCCAACCTAGTGCTAGTAGCATTGGTTAATCAAAATTAATCGTGCATCCTTTAAATTCCCCACGCATTTTCGAATGTGTGGGGAATTTTTTATCTTATTTGTTGACAAGCAACAATATTCAAGATAAAATGTTGCTTGTCAACAAAATTAAGGGGCTGTTTAAAATGACAAAATTATTAATGATTAATGCTCATCCACACACGACCGTCCCCAGTGCCTCACTGACCGTTGCAGCGAGTTTTAAAACTGCGTATCAGCAAACCCATCCGAACGATGAGATTACGACACGCGATCTTTATCAGGACGGCGTTCCCGCTTTGAACGACACAACCTTCGAAGCTTGGCGTAAACAAAAATACGGTGAAGAACTAACGTCAGTGGAAGCTGAACTACTTAGCCGTCACGCCGCCTGGCTAGCTGAATTTCTAGCAGCCGACAAGATCGTCTTCGTTAATCCAATGTACAATCACTTTCTTCCAGCCGAACTCAAACAATACTTAGACTTAACCGCAGTCGCCCGTAAAACTTTTAAGTACACGGTCAACGGCCCGGTCGGCTTATTACCCGACAAACACGTCTTACACATTCAGGCTGCGGGTGGCTACTATCACCAACCTGATCAGCACAACCAGGTTGAAGCAGGCGACCCCTACCTCCGTGGCATGATGCAACTGTATGGGATTCAGGATTACCGAACCATCTTCATTGAAGGATTGGACCAATTTCCAGAACAGCGAGAACAGGCCATCACTGCCGCACAGGTAGCAGCAGAAAAACTCGCCGGTGAATTTTAAAACCGGTATAATAATAGTAATAAAAGCTAATGATTAATTGATAATTGCGCGCTAACCACCACGAGAACCAGTCGCCGTGACGCACAACTATCTAAGGGGGATCAATCGATGTCAATATCCACGGAACAGACAATTCTAACGCAGCTCAAAACGATTCGAACCAAGCGTGCTTCCACTACTGGTGAACAGAAATGGTTAAAGCAGCATATCACAGAAGCCAATCTACGCTGCCTGTTGCCGGATATTTCCATCGTTGGCCTACATTTATTATCTGAACTAGAGGCCGGTCCACAAACGGGCATCGACTTAGCCACTAACCTCGGCGTCACTCGAGGTGGTGTGACCCGGGCAGCCAAACGACTCGTAACGCAGGGCTTAATTGGCTCATTCCAGCAACCCGATGATCACAAAAAGATCTTCTACCGCTTAACGCCGAGTGGTCGTAAGCTGGCCCGCTATCATGATAAGATGCATGCAACCCGCAATCATCAAGCAATCACGCTCCTCCATGAACACTACTCACCAGCAGAACTTGCGGTGATTCAACGCTTCTTGGCTGATTTGACGGATTATGAAGCTTAATAAAACCAAAAACACCGCTACGACTAATGCGTTCGTTAGTCACAGCGGTGTTTTTGAATTTCTAATGATTAGTGATTTTGTAACCGATACTTGCGAATTGCCATAATCAATGACAACGTGTTGAGTACCAATGATAAACTGCTGAGGATCAAACTCGTTTTTGTAATACGCATGAGCGGCCTCCATTGATTGAATTTGTTAATTCTAGTTTACCGGTATTACGCACTAAAAGATACTAAAAGCACTAGGTGATTCGTGGGTTGTGCGATCAGTGGTTAATCATTTGACACGGTCTGTTTGGCCTGGGATAGCGCGTCCTTGACTGCGGCCTTGATGGCACGGCTCGATACAGAAGCGCCGGAAACTGCATCCACATCATAAGTGTTAGCAGCCACCATTTTTGCCGGCAATTCGGCAACTGCCTGACCACCAACTTCACCAGTCTCATGTTGTTCAACTACTTCAACATGAGTTAATTGTTGGTCAACATACGTGATACGAACCACAACTTGCCCACCAATGCCATCATTTGAGCGCCCTAAGTATTGGTGTTCACCAACTGTGATGTCCGGTGATGCTTCAGCTAGCAAATCATTGGCACCAGTCTGATGCACCGAAGCACTAGTATTCGCATCCGGCTTAGCCACTGCTTTTTCATCGACTAATTGTGTCGTTTCTTCCTTAGGTTTAGCTGCATTTTCACCAGCGATTTTTCCAAAAATCAGGCATTCAGCTAAATTACCACCACCTTGATACTGATTTGCACAAATACCGCCCAACTCACCTGCACCATACAAGTGCGGTATAGGTTGCTGATTTGCATCTAAAATTTCTGCCCGGTCATTACGACGTGGTCCCCCTTGGGTATTAAGTACGTTGTTTGTTAACTTAAGCGCATAATATGGCCCACCATCAAATGCCCGCATCGTATCAACCTGCCGATTAAACGCGTAGTCAGTACCAGACTCGACAAAATAATTGAAATCATGAACGGTCTTGGTAAGTACCGTACCATCAACTTCCATAACTCGTGCTAAGTCGTTTAGAGTAGTGGCCTTCACAACTAAATCGGTGAGATTATTAATCGGCGTATATTGACTTGCTAACATCTGTCGATACTGAGTTTCATCAAAAACCAGGTATGGATGGACATTTGTCCGCGGTACTCGCCACATTCCATGATCATAAATGTGACCGTGCCGGTTGGCTTCACTCTCATCAAAATACCGACTACCGTCATCAGCCACCGTAATAACGCTACCATGGTTAACTTCCGGCCAGCCTAAAATCAAGCGACCACGTTCACCTTGTGGTACGGCAATCGAAAGACCATGTAAAAATCCGAGTGATTCATAATTTTGCATGTGCCAAAAGTCCGCGCCAACTTCTTGGGCCATCTTAATACCAGCACCCTTATTAAACAGCGTGCCTAATGGTGCCAAGTGCTCAGCACCAAGGTAGTCCTGGATGGCTTGTTGATTATTTTCAAAACCACCACAAGCTAGGACTACGCCATTGGTAGCTCGAACATTAACTAAACGATGCTGACGTTCGATTTGGACACCGATAATTGTATTCGTAGTGGGATCTTGAATCAGATGTTGTGCCGGAGCACTAAGCCAGACATCAATCTGTTGCTGCCGATCTAACACTTTTTGTCGAAGAATTTTCCACAAAGCTGCATCAAAAATGCCATGATGGACGGTTGTAAAGTCATAGGATTGGACTCCATCAAATTCAGGAAACTCATGAACTGCACTGTCTAATGAAATTGGAGAATCAGCAGCTGTAAAATCATTTTTGACACTCACCGGTTCAACATTGAGATACTTTTGAACATAGTCGCGCATATTCGCCATGCCCGCTACGAAAGTATCAACCATACTATCGTCTAATTGCATGGGTGCCGTTAAGTTTTGATAATATTTTTTACCCTCATCAAAACTATCTACCGTTCCTAAGAGTTGGGCAGAATAACGGGTATTGCCTCCTTCATGACCATTCGGCGCTGCATCCGTGAGCAACACCTTCGCATGTGCATCCGCCGCAAACCGCGCTGCTGTCGCCCCGGCACCACCAAAGCCAATAACTACCGTATCATATTGATAATCCCATTTAACCTGATTCATTTTTTTGAGCATGCTGATCACCCTTTCAGAATCCATTTAACGTATTCTAAAGCACAATTGAAATTGATATTTAAATCACAAATAGAATCATTTTTTAACTACATCTGTATTATATAACCGCTTTCATTTTTATAGAAATAACAATCTGATTATCTATTATTACAAATGAGTAATGGGTTATACTTGATTTTAATAAGATTAAGCATTGAAGGTGGCGATTTTATGGAAAATAAATTGTTAGTATTTTTAGAAGCTATTCAACAGCACAATAGTATGACGAAAGCTGCACAAAGTTTATTCATCAGTCAGCCGTACATTAGCCGCACAATTAAAAGTGCGGAAACTCATTTTGGGACCCCCTTAATCGACCGCGGCCATCATCCACTTGAATTAACTTATGCTGGAGAAAGATTACTGACTTATTTGCAAAGTGACGCTCGTCTCCATCAGCGAATGAACACTGAGCTTAAAGAAATCAGTCAAAATAAGTATCAAAGTATGACGATTGGGATTACACCACCGATGGCTAATGCTTGGTTTAGTCAAACACTACCTGCTTTTTATCAACGTTTTCCGAACATTCGCACTAAAATACTAGAAATCACAACATCAAAAGCAGAAACGTTGCTAGCTAGTCATCAGCTAGACTTTTTTATTGGCAAAACAATTCATCAAACTAACGTCAAAACCATCCCTTTGCAGACAATTTCTTTGTCTTTAGTCATTCCAAAAACAGCCGGAATATATCAGTCCAATCAATTTTGGCGACCGTTCACCCCCACCATTCTTACAAGAATGACTGGTGAGCCTGTCATCCGCGCAGTCGGTGAAGCTCGCTTTCAAGAACTGGTTGACCATTACTTTGCCGATAAAGGCATCCAAACGATTCCACTCATTGAAGTCGATAACTCTCGCTTTGCACTAAGCTTGACACTTCAAGGACTTGGTAGCATTGTTCTAGCCACTGCAATGTTGGCAAAACTAGCCACTGAACCAGCCAAGTACCCTATCAATGCGTTCAAATTACCAACAAGCGAGCTCAGCCTTGATTTTAGTATTGCCTACTTACCAAGTCACGTGCTAGCTAAGCCGATTGCTTATCTAGTCGAACAAGCTTGTCAAACCTTTAATCCTGCGATTGATTTTTAACATAAAACGCAAACTGTCAGCATCTATTAAGCTAGATGCTTGACAGTTTGCGTTTTACTTTCAAAATCCATCAACGATAGTGAATCATGTTCAACCCCATCAACTGTTGCATTAGTTGCTCATTTTCTGGCGATAGTTTGATTTGTTGCTGCCGCAGACATTTGGAGATGTCTAAATTCATTCTGTCGAATACTCCCAGTACTGAACCAGTTCGTTGTTCCAATAGTTCCTGATAATAAGTTGCCAGCAGCTGTCGTAACGGTTGCTCATTCGTGGTATTTAGATTAGCAACTAAATCACTAATTATGCCCACAGCAACACGTGCCCGATCCTGCCCCCCGCTGTACCATTTCACCGTCATATCTGTTCGACTCCTTTTACGCAATAACAACTGCCACCATGGTCGCTGAACAGGTCTTCTGCTCAAACCTAATAACTCATCCGTTGAGACAGCAAATAGTTTGCTCAGTGCTACCAATAACTCTAAATCTGGATAACTTTTTCCTAATTCCCACTTGGAAATAGTTTGCCGTGAGACGTGTAACCGCTCCGCCACCGTCTTCTGGGACCATTCATGCTGTTGTCGTTGCTCTTTTATTTTACTGCCAATCACAATTTTCATCCTACCCGCTCCTCTATTACAATACTAGACTATTGAGTGCACCAATTCATTGCAACACACTTAAGCGCTACCGCAACGGTTGGTTGCAACCGCTCAAGATCAAGTCTCGGTATGAAAATGCTGATACAACGACTTTCCTGAAACTAACAATTCCACAACTTGTTGAGGATCATCAACCGTCACACCTTGTCGTTGCAAATAACTAACAAATTGCGGTAAATAGTCACTGGCCTTCAACGCACATTCTAGCTGATAAGTTTGAGCATTGGTCTTTAAAATCAATCGAAAATAATCCGGATTGAAATCAAATGGTGAAAATCGTTTGCGACACCGATAACTGATGGTAACCCGCTGCAGATCCGTATAGTAGATTAGTAGGCGCTGTGGACAATTGAACACAATTTGGCGAAACTTAGTCAATGTCGATGCAGCATACGTATGCAACTCAATGGTAGCAGGCTGAATCACCCAGTAACTATTGATTCCCACTGGAACGACCACAATCAATCCAACAATATAAAGTGATAAAAAGAGCCACCACGGCTGATAACCAAAACCAGTAAACAATAGACAAACAAATAGCCAAAATAATCCGAGACCCAGAAGTCGACCAAAGCTTAGTCGTCGACCAACAATATATGGCTTTGGAAAGAAAGCACTACCACGCACTAATTCATCCAAGGATAGATTATACAGATCCGACAGTGCCAGTAAATTATCGATTGACGGAATCGCCTTTCCGCGTTCCCACTTAGACACCGCCTGAGTCGTAACAAATAACTTGGACGCTAATTGTGCCTGTGTCAATCCATACTGACAGCGACGCGTTTTCAATAATGCTGCGAGTAACATTGGCTCGCCCCCCTTTATGATTTCAGCTTAATCCTCAACCACGATCAAACCAATCAACTCATGGTTGTTTAGTCACAATCATGTATGGTAGTCATAATTTGTTGAACTTCCGTGGTTAAATCTTGTTGCTCGCCAATTAAGACTTCGTTAGCAACGCCCAACGTATCATGTGGAAGCCACCACCGACGCATGTCTTCCACACCAAAATCACGATGACGCTTTTGATGACGCGCCAAGGTCGTGGCAAAGCTCACTTCAAAATAATAAGTAAGGACGCGTGGAAACGACTGACTAAGCCGCGCCAACATTTTTCCATACCGATCACGTGCTAAGATGCCTTCCACAATGACTACAGGCACACGTCCCAGCCCATAACACGCAATTTGTTCAATCAGACCAATTGAAATATTTCCCGGGTAATCATGACTCATCAGCATGTCGCGACGAACGACATCTTGGGACACTAGCAACGTATGATGGCCCACGCGTCGTTGCAACGCCTGCGCTAGCGTCGTCTTGCCACTCCCAGAATTTCCCCGAATAATCACCAAAGTTGTTTCCATCCACATGTCCTCCGCTCATTCCTGTATCTTAATCATACCGCACAGCTAACAAAAAACGTTAGCCAAATTGGCTAACGTTCGCTGATACTATTTGGCTTTACTGGCGTTACGTCGGGCATCATGTAAAATCTTCAATGCGCGTTTCCGCGATTTTAAGTTGGTCCCCCGTAGACGCCTGCGCGCACTTGCTAAATCTTGTTTTTCCATCATGGGTGCCTCCTGATAAATAGTAATTATTACCATTTAAATTATAATCAATCTTATGCTTACGTCAACTATTATGCAGCCAGCTGACATTGACAGATACAATTAGCTCCCAATAATTAAATTATCATTTATTAGACTAACGGCAATGACAATGTTACCCTTAAATTGTCAACGACATTATATAAGTATATTGAAGGAGTGGGGATCTTTGAAACCAAACAATGTTAATAATCAGAATAAACGTCACCAATCGCGATGGGTAATCACGAGCGCAACCGCCATGATACTGACAACGTTAACGATTGCCAGTCAGGCGGCGGCTGCCGACGATACAGTCACGACCACAACCAACGAACCGACCAACAGTCAGTTGAATACGAATACTCAAGTTAACGCTACTCAGGTCAATTTGAAAGCGGATACTTCTACATCAGTATCCACGATAAAATCCGACCAGTCAGCAGTCGCAGCCACGTCACCCACCACATCAACCGGAAGTCCCTCTGAGCACTCGTCGTCAGTGAACACCAACCCACAACAACAATCAGCAAATCCAGCATCACAATCTCAAGCAACTACCACGTCAGAATCAACACCGACCACAGATATTAAGCACCCAACTCAAACCGCACCAGCTCAAACAGCCTCCGCATCAACTACTGAACCAACTACCGAATCAAACACTGAATCAGCGACTGATAGTCAAGCTAAAGCAACGACAACCGATAATCAAGCTTCCAAGCAACCAAGCCAGCAAGCCGTACCCGCGTCGTCCAACTCCACTACCACCGAGGTGAATACTCAGTCAGCGACTAGCTCAGCGTCAACCGATGATAAAATTGTTACCAATGTAAACCAGGAAAAGCTGGTTTTGAAAACTAACCAACCAGTCGTCCGTGCCATTAGCCGCACCGCGTCAGAAAATATTAACGATTGGATGCCGAACACGTTATTGCAACAAGAGGTACTCAGTCAACTGCGCAAACAGAACCCAGATCGTACCTGGAACTCAGCTGCAGACATCACTAAGGCAGATATGCTACTACTGACCACCTACTATGGCAAGGACACTTATATCGACGGCAAGACTTCCTACTCATTAGAAAGACTGCAATATGCCACTAACCTTACGACAGTCTGGCTCAACAACAACTTGAACGCACCGTCTGGCAGTTACTATAGTGATGTCACTGATATTTCACCATTAGCCAACTTACAAAAACTCCAAGTGGTCAATATTCAGCAAAACCGGATCATGGACATTTCACCGCTCGCAAACTTAAAGAATTTAACGGAGGTCGATGCCGCCTATAACCACATTTCAGATTTTTCGCCACTTAAAGGATTTAAAAATCTGAAAGGCACATTCAGTAACCAATTTATCACCTTACCACCCGCCTATATTAGTGCAGATAATAATATTGCGACGCTGGCGATTGATTGCTATTTGCCAGATGGCTCTAAGGTTCAACTGAAGCCCAATAATGGCGTCGGTGAAACTGTTTTCTACAAAAACGGTCAGCTTTACGTTCGCTGGTACTTTAACGGTGCGGGCGGTGGTAATTACGACAGCAACGGTCATATCTACTACACGAATATGAAGCCCCAGCAACCCGGACTAACAGGTCCGACCTTTAACGGTACCACGGTTATTCCCATGGACGATTATTATTTCATGACCGCCGCTTCTGACGGTAACAACTTTGTCGTTGTCCGCCCGTATGTCTTAGCTGCCACTGCTGCGCCCATCACGGTCAAATACGTCGACGCGCTTACCGGTGAATCCTTAGTCACCACTGACCTCACCTTAAACGGAATCGTCGGTCAGCCTTACACGACTCAGCGCATTGATGACGAGCTACCAAATTATGACTTTACGAACATTGTCGGCAATGCCAGTGGTGTCTTCACGGCGGATGCCCAGACCGTCACTTATTACTATACTCGTAAGGACGCCGGCGACATTACGATTCACATGGTCGATACTAATGGCAACTTAGTCTACGAACCGCAAATTCTACCTGGAAAACACAATCTCGGTAACGCCTACAATTTAGATGCGCCAACCTTTGACCATTTTAAATTACAGCAAACTATCGGCAATGCGGCTGGCGTTTTCACGACTGATCCGCAAAGCATCACGTTTGTCTATGTCCGCTTAGACGCCGGTAACATTACGGTGAAATATCAAGACAAGCAGGGACACCAATTAAAGCCCGATAAGACAGTTTCCGGCTCCCAATCACTCGGCCAAACTTATACGACTGAACCACTAGGCATTGAAAATTACACCCTGATGACAACGCCGGCAAACGCCACGGGCACTTTCACAGACCAGGAACAGACGGTCATTTACGTCTATGTGCGCCGCGATGCTGGCCAGATCGTTGTTAAGTATCAAGATAGTGCTGGTAACCCACTAGCACCCGACAAGCTTTTAGACGGCAAAGAGCAGTTAGGAACAGCCTATCAAACGGCAGCCATTTCAATTCCTAACTTTTACCTAGTCGCCACACCCGCGAACGCCACTGGGACCTTTTCAACCGACACGCAAACTGTTATTTACCAGTATACGCGCTCGAATGCTGGCCATATCACGGTGAAGTATCAGGACGCTAACGGCACGACTTTAGCTCCCGACGACATCCTAACCGGTAACGGTCAGCTAGGTCGCCCCTACCAGACGAACGCCAAGACGATTGAAAACTATCGCTTATTTCAAACGCCAGCGAACGCTACTGGGCAATTCAGCGACCAAGCGCAAACTGTCATCTACGTCTACACTCGCGAGGATGCGGGTGACATCACGGTTCAGTATTTAGATGAAAACGGCCAGCAGTTAGCCGCCGATAACGTATTAAGCGGTCAAGGTCAATTAGGACAGCCCTATGAAACGTCGCCGCTGAACATTAACGGCTATACGGTAAAATCGACACAGGGTAACACGACTGGGACCTATACTGCACAGCCGCAACGCGTCGTTTACATTTACGAACGGACAGCTGGACAGCCGGTCACTGCCAAGTATCAGGACCAAGATGGTAAGTCTATTCATCCTGACGTTGTTCACAGCGGTTATTTGGGTGACAACTACTCGACCGAACAACTCGCTATCGATGGTTATACCTTTAAAACTGTTCAAGGCGATGTCAATGGGACATTTGGGACTACTGCGAAGACTGTGACCTACGTCTACGAACGGACGGCAGGGCTACCCGTCACTGTCAAGTATCTGGATGAGCATGGTAAGTCTATCCATCCTGACGTTGTTCTCAGTGGTTATTTGGGTGACAGCTACTCGACTAAACAGCTGGTTATCGATGGTTACACCTTCAAGGCTGTGCAGGGTGACGTCAGTGGGACGTTCGGAACTACCGCGAAGACTGTGACCTACGTTTACACTGAAAACACCCCCACGATTCCAGATACCCAAGGAACCGTTACGGTGCATTACGTGACCAAGGACGGCATTAAACTAAACGAACCAACCGTGCTGAGCGGCAAGACGGGAACCACTTATCAAACCGTGCCCCTGACGTTCACTGATCATGAACTCGTTGGTCAGCCGGAAAATGCCACGGGTCTCTTCACTGCTGATAACGTGGACGTCACGTACGTCTACCAAGCAACTGACACGGCTGGTACCGACGATATTATTGATCCCGAAGAACCGGAACAACCGACTAAGCCGGTTGAGCCAACCACACCCGAGACGCCTAACGAACCAGGAACGACCGTAACGCAGCCGGATCGTATTAAACCGACTCAACCAGCGGTAGCTGTAAAACCAGCAGCGACCGTGAAACCAGCGCTTAAACCCGCGGCCGCCCAGGCAAGTTTGGTCAAAACAACGAGTCCCGTCACTGAACACTCAGCCCAGTTACCACAAACCGACGAACAGACTGGCAAATTAGCGGTGATCCTAGGACTGTTATTATCCGTCGTCACGTTCGGGTTCTATGGTAAACATCGGCAATCATAGCGTCATTAGGTCTAACGAAAACGACACTTCGAAAAATGAAGTGTCGTTTTTTCTGATCAAAGGTGCCTATAATGAAATTAATCATTATAATTCCAATGAAGGAAGTCCTAATCGATGAAAGTCTATCTCATTCGTCACTCCGAACCAACTTACCAACAGGTCACTACAGCTGGATTAACTGGTTTCGGCCGTGAACTCGGCGGCTTAACCGACCGTGGTATTATGCTGGCACAACAATGCGCCCAGCAGCCGTTATTTGCACAAGTCCAATTAATTCTGTCGTCACCCTACACGCGTGCCTTACAAACGGCACTGGAAATCGTGCGTTTTAATGATATTCCACTAAAGGTCGACCTTGGATTACACGAGTGGCTGCCCGATAACACGGGTAGTCGGACTGATACCGATGAACAAGCGGCCACGGCCTACAAGCTCTATCGCCAACACGCCGGCAAACGCACCACCGCTAGTCCCCTCCCTTACGAATCGGCAGCTGAAATGAAGACCCGAGTTTTGGCAACTTTGAATAAGTATGCCGCATCTTACGATTGCATCGCCTGCGTCACGCACGGCGAGGTCATGCGGCAGTTTGGCGATCAGAAAGACGTGGATTATTGTGGTGTGCGTGTTATTGCGGTTGATTGACAATTCATAAGCAGTTGTCAAGCAATGGTCGCCTATAATGAACTATCAACCACTGTCAATCTAATAATAATCAGGCTTAAAAACTACGAAACAAGTGCCGACATTCGCCACCACGCCATACAGTCTTTGGTAAGTACTAGTATATCGCCTATATCACTCATAATGAAGTCATATGTCAATTTAATGGCTGAACACAACTTAAATACTGTGAAGTAGAAACGATTAACCATTTGACATGTTTACCCTGGCCTCACAATATATCATTGCTTTTAACAAAAACAACAGCTCAATTCGTAAATGAATTAGGCTGTTGCGTACTGTTCATAAATCTATTTAGAAAAATTTCCTTATCAGCTTGACAGGGCTGCCGCTCATAACTTGAAAGAAAGCTTAATTCAGACCTTCATTAAAAGGACATTATTAAATCCAGATACAAGGTATATTTTTCCAAGTTTGAAAATATGACCAGAAAAAGGTAGACTGACCAAATTTTCGAATTCACTAATTATAGCTCACTAAAAATTATCAATCAATAACTTATTAGTTTAAAACACGACGTGCAAAAGCTGGCATATAGTACTTAATAGCCGTTTCGCGTACTCCTTCTTCTGGGGTATAGCATGAATCATCATTCTATTCCTTCATATTACTATTACAACTAAGTTTGTGAAGACTGCGCCTAGATTTTACTTGGTATTCTTTTTCCTTTTGAGAAAATTCCATGTAAAATCAACTATATTTAGGACGATTACTATAAACTCAACAGTCCATACTGAATACCAATTAACATTGTAATCTGGAAATATCAGCTGAAGGAGTCCTGCAAATAATGGGATTCCTATGATGATAGTCCACATTGCTTTGTTGATTCTCATTGCCACCCCCACCCTTCTAATGCAGTGTAAACGTAGGTGTGGACTCTAAACCACATACCACCCTTTATTGAGTTAGCTGATAATACACCAACGATTGCTGAGGCAGCTATTGCAATGTATATGTTTTTAAATTTACCGGCTAAATAGCCAGCAGCACCTATTGAACCATTTTTAATGTTGTTAAGCGTACTCTTCTTTATTTTGATCAAAATATAATTCCAGTGTACTGAAACACTATTGACACCTTGATGATATCGACTTCTAGTTAGAGCCTCCACATTTTGGTAATTATCTTGATTATCTGGATCAATTAAAACGGTATTATTGCTATGATTGACTTCTACGATTTTTTTTGCGTTTTCAGCTGAATAAGTTTCATCTAGCATTTTGTTAGTTTGGGAAATCTGTGTGTTAATTTTTTCTATTTCCGAATTTGTAAAAAGATTTTCAGCCGTTTTATCTAAAACGAAAAACTTTCCTTTGAGAGTGACATATTTATTAGCTTTAGAAAACAAATCTGTTACACTTTCTTCTTGTGTAACTGCAAGAGAGATAGTGTCAGCTTTGACATTTGATAGTGTTAGAAAAGACGAGATCAAGAGTAACGTGGCAGCAAAAATCGCAAAACTTTTTTTTTAACACAATAATTATCTCCATTCGAATCTGAAAACAGTCATCATCAACGCCTTGACATTAACAAAATCTCAGAAAAGATTCAACTGAGCTTGTTCGTCGTTTGCACAGAAAAAGCACTTTAAACAGTAAATAGGTCAACTAAAATTTTTTTATCTCCAGAAGCTAGTAGTCACGATTTTAGTGACGGAAGGGTTTCCCCCTATGATTTTGTCATAATATTATTCCTGAAAAAAAGTCCGTCATATCTTAATTTCTAAATTGGATATACTCCGCCATAGGTACACAGATTTAATAACAAAAAATCTGTGTACCTTGAAGTGAACCCTTAAACTTGGACAACTTTATTAAGCTGCTTTCTGGGCGGTAAGTTCCCGATATTTTACCGGGGACTTACCGCCCAGTTTTGTTTTGATACGACGGTGATTATAGAAATCTATCCATTCAGTCATAGCTTTGATAAGTGCTACTTTGGTCTCAAACTGCTCATCTATAACTTCGACTTTCATGATGTAAAAGAACGATTCCATGGCGGCGTTACCGAGACAAGTCGCTTTACGAGACATACTTTGAAATGCACGATGGTCTTTAAGCACGATTTGCCAGTGATGATGCTGGTATTGAAATCCTTGGTCAGTATGAACGGTCGTGCGATAATCTAACACCGGTATCTGATTTAAGGCTTCTTTTAGAGGCTTTACGGCGAATTCAACGGTGGGGTGATTACTAATATTGAAAGCTAAAACTTCTCCGTTGAAGAGATCTAAAATTGGTTCTAAATAGACCCGCTCGTCTTGACTTTTGTTTCCGTATCGAAATTCACTAACATCGGCGACCAACTTCTGGTAAGGTCGATCTGTTTTGAAGCGCCGTTTAAGCCGATTAGGTGCGATCACACCAACGGTTCCTTTATAAGAATTATATTTCGCTTCTGGCGATTAAAAGCTCGACATAACCAGTCATGCTCCCGCATGATACGTAAGACCCGCTTGTGATTGATTTTAAAGCCGTAATCATGTAAAACATCAGTTATTCGTCGGTATCCATATTTACGAGTGTACTTCGGATCTTGTTGACGAAGCTCGTCAATGGCCTGAATAATTTGTGAATCGTCTAAGTCACGGCCACGATGTTCCTTAGCGTACTAATACGTGCTGCGAAGAATATGAACCGCTTTAAGAACTAGTTTGATGGAAACTTGAAACTCCGGCCTTAACTCGTCTACTAGTTCAATGAGTTCGTGTATTTTGACTTCTTTCGTGCTAAGGAATCGAGTTTTTTTAAGAATTCATTTTCAATTTTTTACATTTGATTCTCTTGTTTCAACTGTTTCAATTCTGCGGCTGGGGTCGGTGTTTTCGCTCAAGTCCCGCAATCCCAGATTTCTTGAAACGTCTTTCCCATTGCCAAATAGTACTTGGCGATGATAGGTCAAAGTGTAGTGCAGTCACTGGAAGCGAAGCTCGATTTTGTGTCTTCCAGTTTAATACATCGACTTTAAACTAACTAGAATATTCTTGAGACATTGACCGATCTTTCAGACCTTTAATGCCTCGCCGCTCAAACCGATGAACCCAATCCAGAATGATTGAATGCGTGCTAATGCCATACGCTCTGGCTAAAGCTGTTGAACCTTTACCAGACAAATATTCAGTAACGACCTTTATGCGAAAATCTAAATTAAATTTAGTCATAGTAAAACCCCTAAGATTGGATGTAGTGTCCAACCTTAGGGGTTCACTTTATGTTCAGCGTTTAAAGAATGGAAAGGCGATGCTTTGAACACCGCAGAATTTTCAATTTCTGATTTTTCCGGGAAAATCTCAGGCCTTTTTTTCCTAAGCGTTTGCCAGACTCCTTCAAGCACATTTTCAAACTGATCCGACATAAAGTATTTTCGCTGCGGATTTGAGCGTCGATTATTCAATTGAGTAACACTCTCCGCACTTAATAAATACACCATCAATTTATTTTCAATGTCGAGCGTTAGGAATTTGTTAAAATAATAGTCCCCAATTACAATCATCTGTGAATTATGACTCTCATTTAATGCTTTCCAATCCATCCGTGACTTTCCAGTATCTTTTAAATGTTGTCGTGTTCTTCTACTTATGTCGTTAGTTTCTCCAACATAAACTTTGAACTTAGGGTCATTACTACTGCGGCCAGAAACCTAATTTATCATAAATTAAATAGACTGTCGGATATTCAAATATCAGCTCTCTATTCTGCATATCTCTATGTAGGCTAACATTATAACCAGTATTTTATATGGAACAATTTCTACAACCGGCTCAATGTCGCCAATGTTTTCTTCAATTTTGTTGTATCGCATATCTTCATCCTCGTGTTAAAAAATCTATCTGGCTTTATTATACATGAAAGATCAAGGGACAAAAGAGCTTACAACACAAACTAAAAAGGTAGCCCGCGCTGAAACGTCCAGCACCGAACCACCTTTATAACGAATATTAACTTATTTTACAACTTCCGCGACCGCCGCATTCACCGCATCACGTTCATCCTCAACTAAGGCAACGCGACTGGCGATTACCTTCGTATCCATCTTAATTTCACGCGTTAAACCAGGCGTATTGATTTTTGGTTCAAAGAACGCCTTGAATTCTGCTAAACGTTCAGCCGTATGGAAGACCCGGGAAATGACGGTGATGTAAGTGGTAAATTCCATGTCACCACCAACCGTGGCTTCCAACCATGACCATTCGTCGCGAATCCAATCCCAAGCTGCTTGTTCACCAGCTGGATTAGCCAAGACGCCGCGGAACCAGGCCCGCAAGTCTTGTGGCTTAATCGTATCCGCATCTTCAAACTTCACAACTAACTGTTTGATTAATTCGGGGTCCGTAGTTGCGGTCAATGCGTCACAAATGTCAGCCTTGTAACTAGCATCGGCTGTCTGCCGTGACGCCGTCAATAAACTATCGAATAAGTCCTTACTACCAAAGTTCTTGACTTCATTCCGTAAAATGAAGACCCGCACATCGGCTGGTAAGGTCGCTAACTTATCACGGTTACCTTCGAATAATTCATGGGCAGCCAATACGGCCGCGCTATTCTTGGCGTACAAAGCCGCACTCAAGACGTATGGCCGCGTCAACTGATCATCGTTGGATTCACCAGCTTGTGGCAACCACCCTAACCGTTTAACCTGAGCGGCACTCAATTGGTCAAATAACGTTTGTAAATGCTTTTCTTCATCAGAATCTGGCGTAACAAACTTACGTAAGTTACCCGCAACTTGGTACAACGCTGCGTTAACGACCGTTGAATGGCTGGCTGCAAACCGACTTAATAATGGCACAACGGCTGCGTATGAGATTTGACGACCTTCTGCTAATAAGCGTAAGTCTTGTAACAACTGTAACTGGTCAATAGCCGTTAAGTCATCAACATGCGCTAGAATATCATCCAATAACGTTTGGTCATACTTGACGATGAAGTGGGAGTTATTCCCAACGTTCAAGCGGAATGGTTGCCCACTCGCATCACGTAATTTGGCATAATCGCCGACCGTCACAGCTTGGTCCTTCATAATCGCCGGTGCCGCCTCATAGTTGCTATTCAACGGAATCTGCCATTGACGACCGACTTCTTCACCTTCACCGATGAAGAACTGTTGTTGTGACAAGGTCAACTGACCGTCAACAACCGCTGCCGTGACCACTGGATAGCCAGGTTGTTCCAGCCATGAATGCATGATGTCCCCAACTTGCATCCCAGAAGCATCCGCTAAGGCGTTCCACAAGTCATCACCTTTGGCATTACCATATTTATGATTGATAAAGTACTGCTTCAAACCTGCTCGTAAGGCATCATCACCAACTAAGGCCCGTGCCATTACTAACATCCGCGCACCCTTAGCGTAGACAATCGCACCGTCAAAAATCGAGTCGATTTCGGCCGGATCTTCCACCTGAACGTGGACTGACTGAACCCCATCCGTGGCATCCCGTTGAAGCGCCATTGATGCTTCGGACGTTTGGAAAGTTTCCCAAATATGCCAGTCTGGTTCTAAGGCATCCGTCGCCACATATTCCATCATGTTGGCGAAACTTTCATTTAACCAGAGGTCATCCCACCACTTCATCGTAACCAAATCACCGAACCATTGATGGGCAAGTTCATGGGCAATCACCGTGGCGACCCGTTGTTTCGTTTCGAGGGCCGTGTTGTCAGGATCTAATAGTAAGTAGGCTTCCCGATAAGTAACTAAGCCCCAGTTTTCCATCGCACCAGCTGAGAAGTCTGGTAAGGCCAATTGCCATGAGTGTGGCAATGGATATGGCGTCTGATAAAAATCTTCATAAAATTCGATTGAGCGCTTAGCAATGTCCAAAGCAAAGTCGAGCTCGTTAGCCTTGTGGGCCTTAGTACCGAAAACACCGATGGTCACGCCACTCTTGGTCTTCGTCTGCTTGCCTTGTAATTCACCAAAGGCAAACGCAATCAAGTAAGTCGACATCCGCACCGTGGTTTCAAAGTAATGCACCCCATCGGCTTCATGATCTTCGGGCATGTTGCTTAAGATTGTTTCACCATCATGTTCATCGTACTTGATGGCAAGATCAAAAGTCGCTTTAGCTTCTGGTTCATCGACACACGGAAAGGCTTGCCGGGCCGCGGTCGTTTCAAACTGCGTCCCGATTAGTTCTTTCTTCACACCGTTGACTTCGTAATATGATGGGTAGATACCCATCATCGTGTCCGTCAATTTGGCGCTGTACGTAATCGTCAAAGTTGTTTGACCGGCCTTGGCAAGTTCAATTCGAATTCCTTGAATCGCATCATCCACAGTAAAGGGCACGTCCGCACCATCGGCTTGGACACCAGCAATGGTCAAACCATTCTGATGAATCAGCACTTCCTGCGCCTTAGCATCCCCGGTAATCGTTGACTTCCCCGAAATCAGCTTATCCGCCCGGTTAATATTGATATAAAGATCGTAATGTTCTGGTTGAAATGTTTCGTAAAAATGAGTTGTGGTTGCCATATTATTCTCCTCGTTTTTTAAGAATATATTCATTATACGACAATTATCACTTTAATGCCGTATTCACGTTGCCAAGACAAATAAAAAAGTGTTGGCTCTTACCAACACTTTTCATGAAGCACTTAGCCCCGATCGTCTACAATATCAATTCGATAGTGAACTCGATTTTGTGCACCACTTTCGATATTTTCAATAACTAAGTCATACACTTGATTGCGATCATACGGCTGATCCACTAAGGTGAGATTGGCTCGCCATATTCTCTTTTCAACTTGGGTATCCTTACTATTTGCATTAATCAGGATTTGCCCTGAAATTTGATGATTATTTTTATCCGGCGAATTTACAATTGAAATGCAACACAAAGTAAAAAAATAAACCCATACCGGGT
>NZ_JAKZEQ010000023.1:0-54991 GCF_022549155.1 Lactiplantibacillus sp. ME-2 | reverse complement strand
GATTCGTTTTTCCTCAGATTATACCTGAATTTTTAGTTTTCAGACAGTCCCTAGTTTCCGTCGCGATTCAATTGCAAAATTTTTAATGGCTGTTTTGTCCATTTGTAATTCCTTTCAACTTGACTATTAAAGATCAATCTTCAATTCATCAACATTATCCAACTGAGCAATTAATACTTTTCGTAATTGTGCCAATTGCTCGTCAACATCTTTGGCACTAGTTACCTGCCATGAACGGTTAACTGGCAAATTTTTAAGACTAACATGCTTCGTTGTCGGTACTAGAGGCGTTACCGTTGTTGAAGTGACCGTTGGAGTTTGATCCTCATTTGTATTTGTTTCATCTTTATCCACTTGTTTCTGTGCACGTTGTAATGCAGCTTGTTTTCTCTCAATTTCAACGATTTCTTCATCAATGCGCGTCTGTAAATTATCCTTCTTAACGGAAGCCTTAGATTTAATTACGACCAATTCATCCAAATTACGAGCTGCTTGTGCTTCTTGAATAAATTGTTCGAAAGCTTGATTGATGGTCGTTTCAAACTGACCAATTAAGCCATTATTCTTTGCGTAATTCAAAGCTGCTTGCCATTCAATATTGACATTCGCTTTAATATCCGCTTCAGTTTTATCAAACTCTTCACTATACGCGCTATTAAATTCTTCATTAAGACTGTTCAATTCATTTAACCGATCAGCCTTGTTTGCATCAATTCGGGCTTTAATTTGCTTATAGATCTTACCAACCTCAGCCCCACTAATAAATGAACTAGACTTCTCATAGATATCAATCTTAGAAAGTGCATCTTTCCAGATCTTCTCTTGAGTCGGATTATTGTAAAAATCGATCAACCCATAGTCATACATATCATCGGACCAATCTAAGAAGTCATCTTGATGCTTAAATAATTTATCGTAAAATTGGTCCGTATCAGTCTGGCTAATTAAGCTATTCATCAGTTGTAAACCATTCTCTAAAACGTTTCTTCCCGGATAACGCGTAGATAGCCGCACGAACTCATTGAGTGCATCTCGCTCTTTAATCATACTTTGACGTAAATTGTTAACTAACGTATCATCTTCATCGTCATCAAAGCTCTGCCGGTTGAAGACGTCCTTAGCCACCGCTTTTAACGCTTGGCGTTTTTCTTCCGAAACGGCGACACGTGGAACAAATTGCATCTTATCAACATACTGTTTCTTCACAAAATAGTTTGCTAGTTCAACTGGCTTAGTGGTATCTTCCATGTTGATTAGTGCATTGTTAACATATACCTTAATCCGATTATCAGCAAAAAGTTTGGCCACCATCCACTTAATGTCGATATCACGGTATCCATATGGCTCTACTCCAAAACGATCCAGAATCGACTTATAAGCCACTTTACCGTGAGAACCGTTATCAGCATCCTGAACAATTCGATTCATGACAGCTTCCACCGCTTGTTTATTTTCATCAGGAGTAATTAACTCTTGATTGAATAGTGCAACAATATCTTTCTCCGACTTAACCGCCGTGATATAGCTTAAGTTACGGTAAATTTCGTCAACTAGATGTTCCTGTGCCGTATTTAAACGTTGTCCAAAACTCTTGCTTCCTGCTTCTAGCAGTTCACCGCCGACATAAATATCAGCATCTTCCAGTGCATCTTCCAAATCCACATGAACTTTTTCAATCAGGCTTACTCGCTCAGCACGCTTAACATCAATAATATTGTTAGATCGAGCATCCTTTGCGTAAGCACCTGGATCCATTACAAATTTTTGAATTTTCAATGCTTGTGATAAATTATGGGTGTAATCATCACGTCTAGGCATATCAATAATAATTTGTGGTTCACTAGGGGATAACGCGATTCGTCTTAATTCAGTTTCATCACGATTAGTATTACTTTCAGGAGTGTTCAGTTTTAGGCTTAACGTATTGTTGGCCAACCCCAATGGCTGATCATCAACGAACTGATTGAAATTAAACGTATACTGCTTGTTTAGCTTGGGATAAGTAAATTTCCGCTCAATTTTTTTCGCACCGAATAGGTAATTCCCGATTTCACGAGAGACTTCTCCTGGCTCCACATCCTGTTTTGAAATTGATCGACTAATCTCCTGCTCAGCGTTAGTTAAAAACTCAAACCCTTTAGTCGTCTCTTCAATGAAGTTTTGATTCGTTAACTCAGTCAAGGCTTCTTTAACCCGTTTTTCCAATTCAACCCGGTCGGTATCAATTGAATCAATCATCAACGTGACAACGTTATTCAGAGTAGCATTAAAATTATCTACATACTTCACCATGAACAGTGTTTCCAAAACCTGCACGGCAAATGGGTGTTCAACACCATCTGGATTAACACGTTCATTCTTAATCGCACGTTGAATCACAATCATGTGCGTGTGGTCCAAGAATTGATCTAGGCCCTGGAAGAAAATACTAAACGGAACTAACGCCCGCACGTCTTCATTTTCAATCCGTTGTGCTGATTCTTGAAAAACTGCTAGCATTGAACGTTCACCGTTTGCTAAGTGCTTACCGTCAGAACCGTTTTCCCGAATGGCAGTCAACGTATCTTGTAATAAATTATACTGATACGGTACAAATGGATAAACATCCGCAAAGTTTTCTGCACTTTGGTAATGGTCTCGCGTAATATCCGACTCAAATGTCATCAAGTTGTTGATGGCATGTTGATCATCTGAATACGTCCGCATCAGGGCCCGTTCACTTTCCGGCGTCTTGACTAATAATCGCTTATTAATTACTTCATCAACGTTCGCTGACGACATTGCGATTCGAGTATTAAAACGACCCTGAATTTTCGAGAAATCTTGTCCATTAATATGGTCCGTTACTTGATCAATTGCTTGTTGACTAGTCACAATTACCCAGGCTTTCCCATGGGTATATGTTCCCAAATCTTCAACAACACTTTGTAAATTCAACATTCGTTGCTGACTGTCACCAATATATTGACCAATCTCATCGACTAAAAACACAAGATGATAATCTGGATCTGCTTGTTTCTCAATATATTCATTAACCCGTTGGGCAAAATCCTCTACACTGAGTGGGTATTCCGTTTTAAGCTGCTCGATAAAGCCATCAGCATTTTCTTCAGTCATTTCGCCGACAGCTACGAGTGCTTCTTTGATTGTATTTTTAAAAAATGCGAACCCATTTCGAGCCTTTTGCCAAGTTCTACCTTTATCATCTAATTCTTGGAACTTAGCTTGAAACGCCTCATACTTGTCATCATTAATCAAATTGCGTTCCATGTCGGCAATCCAAAAGTCAACGCCTATCAAACCAATTTTTTCATTAAAAACTTGCCAGAAAACATTTAAAATGGCATCTTTTTGTGATTTACTACCATTCTTAGCTTTTGAATCAATATTAAATAGTATCGTTTCATTATGTACTGAAGTTGCCAATTGAATCGCATCAACAGTCTCTTGGCTTCTGATCTTATTATCATCTAAAAAATAGTCAATTGCTGGCTTGCCGGCAACATTCCGGTTTTCCAACATATAAGCTAAAATCTTTAAAAAGTGAGATTTCCCTGAACCAAAGAAACCTGAAATCCAGACTCCCATCTCCGAAGTATCATGATTAATACTGGCAACGTATGCTTTAAAAAAATCATGGAAATGCTTTTGTAATTCGTGTGTGACAACATATTCTTCTAGTTCCTGTTTTACATTAGCATCTTGTTCATCACCAATGGTAATAACACCTTTAATATTACGATCAATTGGCTTAGCGAATATATCTTTAATCTTCATTATTTTGCCCCCTCAAGGCCTTGAAAAAGTAATTCTAATTTATTTGAAAAGCACGATAATAGTTATCTTCCTTAGTTTCCCCGAACATACTAAGACTTAAACTATTATATTCACCTGGGTAGAATAAAATAACGGGTACCGATGATATGATTTGGTGCATCGTATTCAGTATTTTATGTGCCCGAATTAATGGAAAAATTTCACCAATTCCGGTTAAAAAAATCACCGAGTTTTGGCTTTCTAAATGTTTTTCCATATACTTAACAAAAAGATTTTCTGAATCTGTCATCTTGAGTACATTATTTAACTGCTCAGTCAGGTACTCAATGCCTTCATTTTCCTCCATGTCAAAAACATTCTGTCTAATACCAATTTCATCCAGTAATTTCCACATAATTTGATATACATTGAACTCAACAATATCAACACCAACTGAGGCTTGATTAAATCTACGTTCCATTTTATCAATAGCCTCCCGAACGATTGGCTTGTCCTGTGGTGCATAGCCTAGAATATAATACGAAACTTCGTTAGACAGTCCCCGACTTTCTTGAAAATCCTGATTCATAATTTTTTTCTGTAAATGCGCTAACTTCGTACTTGTGCTAACGATCATACTCACCTCCCTAAAAGCACGGCTAAATTGCGATGAGCGTGCTTAGCTTGTAACAAATCTTCTAATCTCAAATCTAGCATCGGCCGATTAACTTCGTCATAATCGCCACGATCCTTGAGCAACTCTGCTTCGCGACAAAATGTTTTAAAAATTCCCGCTAATCGTTCCACGGTCTCCTCTGTCCAGTCTGCAATTTGCGCATTTTCAACCCGTTTCCGGTTAAAAAAATCCTCAATCTCATAATCATGTAAACGCGCATCGCCTAATAGCAATTCACCACGATAAACCTCATACATAAATTCGTTAAAAAGGCGATTCATGTTCATAATTGAAATAAGATTAACCAATTTTTGATTACCGATATCTAAACTTGGAAATAAAACAAAATAATCCTGGTCTAAAGTAACCAAACGTTTCTTTAGTACCTTCAAGAGATCTTGAGTTCGCGCAGCCGTCTTCTGTTTAAAATAATTATCTTCTTCTGCTTTAGCTCTAATATCATCTTCACTGTAGCCAGCATTAAGTAATTCAATATATGCTTGAAATTCAGCAAACCAAAAAGAATGTGAAACCATTGTTGCACTATATTTTGGCATTCAATTCCACTCCCAATTATCAACCATTGATTTGTCAACAATATTCCCAACTATATAAAAGTATATCATATGCATAGCTAATAAAAATTAGGAGTTCGACGATTCCCAAAAGGATTCATCAAGCTCCTAATCTTTAATGTAATTGACTTTTATGGTCTAGAGATACTACTCAACTTAAACAACTCGGCTCAAGATATTTCCACTACGTATCTGATAAATATGTTCGTAGCAAGTATGCGGGATAACAGCTCCAGCCAAAACAATAACTATTTAGTAATATCGATCCATATGGTGAATAATTGGCATCAGTTTGATCAAAGACTTCCCAAAAAGTATCCGCACCGTTAGCCACCATTGCACCCCAATACTGCCGAATTATATCAATTGCCACTTTAGTCTGACCATTTTGCAACAACACTTCAGCCAACAACGCTTCCGTACTTGGTGTAACTGCGGTATTGGTGAAGTCAAAATCATGCAATAGCTGTTGCAACGCACGTTGTTGCTCATTCGATGGTAATACATTGGCTAGTAGCAGCTGAATCTGAGCCAGTAAATTTACTTCCTGGTTCGGCCCACTAATAAATACATCTTTATCACTATCATAGAATTCTTTAATTGTCGCAATTTTCAAATCTTCTATCCAAGCTTGTATTTCATTAACGTCCGGGTCCTTCCACTGTAATGCGAGTTTCAAAAAAGCTTTCATCGCCTGGACCAAAATACCTTGAACTGCGGCCTCCTTGTTACAATTGGTTGACCAATCAACAAAAACATCGGCACGTTGTCCCACCGTTAATCCTGTGGTTAATTGCACTTTAATAAATTCGAATGACCGCTTAACTACCGGATATAAATCATTTAATACTACTCGATCCCTGGTAGCGTCAATATATTCTGCTACGGCCATAATGAACTGCAGTTGATAATCAAACCAATACAAGTCATCCGCAACTGGTATTTTAGTTCGTGTTAGGATGTCTGCTGGCAAACGGCCCTCTTGATCTGAGAACGCCCCAAATAAATACAAACATCTTCTTGCCAGGTTCATGTGCTTAAAAGTAACGTAATCAACTTTGGCCTGCATTCGAAAATCTAACAACCACAAACGACGATCTCTTTTTGTGCCATCCTCAAAAACTGTCTGCATAGTATTTCGCAAAGTCTCTAAACAAACCTGGTCAATTTTATACAGTTCCGGCGGGTCATTGCTGAATGGCTGTACAGCTTGTTTCAATACTGCACTAGCCGCTCGAAACTCCGCATCCGCCAACACCGGCTGCCACTTTAGCGACTGACCCACCGGTTCCAACATGATGTAGCGACAGCTATAGCGGCGTTCGAACTGGACCGTGGTCGGCAATAATTCAACGTGGCGCGTGTCGTCTTGAATCCAGGCTGTGGGCAACCAACTGGTCACGCGACTAGCATCGACACTTAACTCTTGCAACTGTTCGGCAAACCTTGTCCGCATCAGTAACGGCGCGTCCATTGGCGAACCGGCCACGTCAATGGCAACTTGAAAATGGCCGACGTATAGCGCTCCCAAATCATAAATCAAACGTTCATGCTTATGTAGCGCAATTGCACCGGTGACTGGTTGCCACGTAGCTGTCGCTAAGGTAGCCTGATTGATCTTGGTGACCACCAAATAACGGCGTGGCTGAATGGTACGGGTAGTTAGTGGTACTGATATACTTGCCTTTGTCAGTAATTTAGGATTGGCAGTAAAACATTGGTCAGTAAGCTTATGAAACTTGTGATCATCTTCATTACTAAAAGTAACTGTCATTTTTTAACCCCATCTCTATCCGTCTAAGTTGCTACCGAATACCATCTTCCAAAATCTAATCATGAACCAGTACGCGACCTTTCACTCGTCAGCTTAACGTTCGTATTAAGCCGCTTCTGGCTCCCAGCGTTCAAAAGCGCCAATCAGATTCTCAGTCATCTGTAACTCGCCCATCACGTTGACTAGTGCCGACTGGGCATTCATAAAGAGTGTCGAGTGCACAAACCGTTGAGCCTTGGCATTCTCGATCAGTCGGCGTACCTGTAACCGCTGGGCCGTTAGCAATTCAGTTTCGGCCTGACGTAATTTTTCACGCGCCGCCTCGTAGCGATAGGCCGCAATCTCGGCTAAGGCAGCCGCAATCATTGACCGGGCGCTGCCGATTTTCAAAATCATCGTCATCGTAAGGTTGAGCGTGTGTTCCATATTTTTCTGCATGTCTACACCTTTTTTCTTTAGATTTCCTACTCTTTGACCAATCGTACACACTTGTGTTGACGGTAATCTTCATCGTCGCGCCATTCCCCCAAATGACAGCAATCATGATCGACAATCAGCTTTAAAATGTCGTGCCGTTCACATGAATGCGCCGGCCGTTAGATGTCTTGACACCGTTAACTTATGTCATAGTATAGCATTATTTTCAGAAAACAATTCCGACTTTTTCAATATATACATAAACTTTACAAAATGAAAACCGGGGCAATTTACGTGCATTTGTCCCGGCTTTTATATTAATATTATATTTTCACAGTGATTAATTTATCCCTGCCCGCACTACCGATCATGACACCCTTAATTAATCTAATGAGTCAGCGGCCGGACTGGTCTTTGATTCATCCCCATATTGCCAGTCACGCATTTGATTTGCCGCGGCTGCTGAAGGATAGGCGTTATTATCGAACCAGGCCCCCGCACCACTAGCATTCATTAAGACTGGAATTTGGCGGCCATCAAAATAATGATAACGCACGTATTCAAAGTTACCGGCCCCAGCAGTCTGCTCGGCCCCCATAATATGAATCCATTTTTGTCCCTCAGCTGCCACATAAGATAGCTTCAACCCGTCGGTATCATTTTGCGTCATCGAATTAATCTTGTGATCGTACTTATTATAGTAATACCAAGTCCCCTGATAACCTTGAGGCCATTGATTAGCCTTCGCATCACGACTCATGTTCACGTTCAGTGAACTATCTGTCAGCGTCGTCGGTCGACTGCCCGTAATGATCTTAGCAAAGCCGGCTTGCAAAGCACTGTTCTGCGTATCATGAATGATCAACTCGTCCCCGTTGGTCGTCTGAGTCACAAAGACGACTGGTCGCCGATGATGGAGGCAAAAGAAGTACGTGTTTGGATATTGTGCTTCCGCCTTACCACCCGTTGCGACCGCCACCACTTGAAATTCACTACGATCTTCGCCGTCTTTGGACCACTTGAGATCCACTGACTGCGAGCCCCACTTGATTCGGCCTGCTAAGCTACCATTAAGCAAAGCATTGGGAAAGCGAAAGCCTAAATGATCCGGGGCCTTGTCATCATACGTCCCGACATAGGTCTGGCCCATCTCGCGTTGCCACGAGGCCATAAATGTCGATAAGGCTGCTTCCTTGCCCGTATTCCACAAGGTTGCCTCAGCCGGTGATGAAGAATCACTGCTAGCGGTATTTTTTTGGCTAGCGGCCTGCTTTGCCGCTACCTTGGTTGACGTTGCTTTTTGACTCGTCTTGGGCGCTGACGACTTGGGCGACGTCGCGCATCCCGCTAATAATAAACTTCCTAATAATAATCCGACCCACACCTTTTTCATGTTGCTCCTCACCGGTCCCGTACCGGTATCCCCCTATTCAATAATTACTTTTGTGGTACCAAAAAAAGTCGGCATTGTGCTGGGCGTTACAATATAAATCTTCACCCATCTCACTTACCGACTATGGCTATTTACTTAATCGTGATATTTAACGTCCCTAAATGTGTAATCTGACCGCACAGTTGATCGCCGGCTTGCAAAAAGACTTGGGGATTGCGACCAACGCCGGTTCCACTAGGCGTCCCGGTAAAAATCAAATCACCTGGTTGTAACTCACAGACCGTCGACAAGTAGTGCACCAAATCCGGTACCTTGAAGATCAGTTGGCTCAACGACGCTTGCTGCATCGTCTGACCATTGACGGTGGTCGTGATCACCTCATCGTCTAAGTTAGCTAATTCATCGACGGTCGTTAACCACGGCCCAACTGGTGCGTAATTTTCAAACGATTTACCCATTGAAAACTGGGGATTATCATTCTCGAACTGAACGGCTCGATCAGATAAGTCTTCACCAACCATCACTCCGGCCACGTGCGCCATTGCATCAGCCGTCGCAATATCGCGCCCACCCTTGCCAATCATCACGACTAGCTCGGTTTCCCAGTCGGTCTCAGGGCCATGCGTCGCCACGGTCACGTTCGCTGGTGCCAGTGAACTACTAAACTTCGTAAAAATACTTGGAACCTTCGGCAGCGTAATGTGGATCTCCGCCGAATGGTCGCGGTAGTTCATCCCCACCGCAAAAATCTGTTGCGGGGCCGTGATTGGTGCCGCTAATTCTTGCGGCGCAAACGTTTCAAGCGAGCCAAGTTTCCGGTCCGCTGCTGGCATATGTAGCGCTTCCAAAACTGTCTTCGCATTTAAAACTATTTGTCCATGCTGTTCATCCGTAATGATAAACGGTCGGTTGGCCCGCATGCCAATTTTCATATTAATCACCTCATTGATATTATTGTACACTCATCTCATGAATCATAACAATAATGATAGTTGCGTGACGGTCATTCCGGACAATCTTCATGAACATTCAAACGCAATTACGAACTTAGCTCAGGATATTTCTTCATGTAACGCTCATCACTAAAAAAGGTACCCGCCTAATTTGCGAGTACCTTTAACCATTACGGCTGCCATTAATGTGGGCCGTCATCCTTTGGTTCTGGGTGTTTCTTTTCTGGTGCTTTTTCTTGCTTGTCATTTTGTTGCCGCCACTCTTCTGTCGTTAACATGTCTTTAACGACTAATTTTAACTTAGTCACTTGATAACCAGTCATTGATTTAACGGCCTTGGCAACCTTATCCGCCACCCGTGCTAGAATCTCCTGACCATTCTTACCATAAGCTAGAATGGCCGTCAATTCAATTCCAACCGTCTGGTCATCGTCATCGGTATCCACTGAAACGCCGGTCTGCGGGCGATCCTTATCCGTAAAGCGATTGGAAATATCATCAATCAGATTTCCCTGTAAGCTCAATACCCCTTCAACTTCTTGGGCCGTGTTACTAGCAATCTTTGCCAATACCGTATCGTCAAAAACAACTTCTGGTTTTAAAGATGTCGCTGTTGCTTCCATCAAAATTCCTCCTTGTTTTGTCAAAAATCGTCTTACCAATGACTACTCTAAACGACCGTGCTATTCAACTTGCCGCTTATCTGTTGATTGATCCGTATTTGGTTTGCCAGTGGCCTGATCTTGCCAATCACGCTTGCTCATGACGTCACTGACATGTACCTTAATTTCAATGACCTTCAAGCCAGTATACCGTTCAACATCTTGCTGAACACGTTGACAAATTTGATTGAAGATTTGTCGCATGTCCTTACCATATTCAACGATCATCGTCATATCTAAAGCAACTTGTTTCTTACCAACTTGGGCGTCAACCCCCTGCGTCGGGTCAGCTTCATCACGAAAGCGGTTCGTTAAATTGCTTAACATGCCGCCTTCTAGGGATAACACGCCGTCAACATTGCGTGAAGCTAGACCGGCGATTTTTTCAATCACACCGTCATCAAACGTCAATTGAGTCTGTAATTGTTGTTCTGGTTGTGCCATTGTAATTCCTCCCATTATTTAGATAAATACTCACTCAACTTCTGACTAACTGCAGCCAAATCGACGTGGACAAACCGTCCAATCGCCCAGCCGATCAGCCCTAAAACTGCGACTAATAAGACTGCCGAAAAACTGGTTAATACCCAGACGATACCTAAAAGCAGTCCAATCAGAAAACCATACTGTGCGTTACTCATCAGGACCCTCCTTTACACCACGGTTAACTTACGCTGGTGATTTGCTGGCTTAACTTGCACTACCGGTTGTTCGACCGTCAATCCCAATTGATTCTTCAAATAGTCCTGTGCCAAGGTTGCCGCCTGTTGGGCCGTGGTTTCTAACGATGCGTCAGTATTAACCATCGCATCAATCTTTACTCGTACCCGGCGACGACGCCGTAATTTCAAGTGAACCTCAGGATCAATTAGATTCAACTGATTAACGAGTCGGTACTGCAAATCACGTTCCAAAGCCCGTTGCGGAATCGTTAACTGGCCAACCTTGCCATCATACGTCAACGTGCTGACTTTAACTGGTCGAAACAAGCCGACAATTACCAATAAGATACCAACGATTCCGGCAATAATGGCAAAGACCATCAATAAGATACTCCAAACCATTGGGTAGTTAATCGTCAGATCAGCTAACCAGGACGTCAACCACGGGATCGGGTACAACTGACCCAGTTCAAAAACCGCTAATAACACCAATACAATTCCGACTAACGTCACCGTAAACTTAGCTAAGCGGCTCATCTAATCACCGCCTAACGTTTCTTACGCATGCCGAAGATTGCAGAAACGATTAATACTAAGATAATAGCACCTAAGATTGAGGGTACCAATGCCATACCAGCTAACGAAGGTCCCCAAGTTCCAAGCAATGCTTGACCAATCCAGGCACCAACTAAACCGGCAATAATATTGCCAATGATCCCCATTGGAACGTCACGGCTGGTAATCGCACCTGCTAACGCACCAATGACACCACCAACAATTAATGACCATAGCCATCCTAACATTCTAATCACTCCTTACAGTTATATTTGAGTACATGCTTATGATAACCATAATTTAATTTTGGGACAATTAATATGCACACTGGTCGAATTGTCACTTAAAATCTGAACAATTACCATCAACGAATCCCGCCGCTTCGCAATTTAACCACAAACATAAAAAAATCAGCCTGCCAATTGTTACATCGCAAGCTGATTATTTCTATTAAATTGACTACTAATAACTGCTCTGACTTAGCTAGATTAGGCTGGTTTAGCCGGAGTCTGTTTGGCTGCCGTCAATGCTTGATTGATTACCTTGGCGTATAAAATATCACCAGCCCGAATGCCACCGAAGTGTACGCCATCCGTCCCTTTGAAAACTTCTGGATGTTGCGCCGCAATCTTGCCCCAGTCGGCAACCGTAATGAACTTATACTTAGCTGGCAGACGCCGTTCCAAAACGGCCAACTTTGATGAATTCCAGTCAGCATCGGCCCGGGCATTATAAGGTGTCATCAGAATCAACTTGTGCCCCGGCTCCAAGTCATGAATGATCTTCATGGTTTGTTCTTCGTAATCATCCAGCGCGTTGGTCCCAATACAAATCACCACGTACTGCCGTAACGTATGGCTTCGCTGCTGGTTCATCATGACTTTATATGCCAGGTTCATCGTCCGATCGCCCTCCGCATCAATATTGCTGTTCGCGACGTGATCGCCCAGGTAGCTCCGCGTCCCCAGCGTGACACTGTCACCAATAATGGAAACGCCTGGTGCCTTTTCTTGGTCACCTTTAGGCGTTGCCTGCTTCTTCTTGGGCGTCACGGCCGCGAGCACAGCTTCATGAGTCGTTCCGATTTTATCAATATCTTGGTAAATCCCGCTCACCCATAAATTCTGTTCCAGTGTCGAAAGTTGCGGCGCATTTTTGACTACGACCCCGGTATTAACTGCCAACAACACTCCTGCGGTGATAACGGGTAACTGCAACTGTCGCCACGTCACTGTATGACCGAAAACGTGGGCGCGTTTGCCCGCAATCACTGGTTCTAACACGTAGTATGACAACGCGGATAGGATAATCGACAGTACCGTCGTGAGCAGCGCCGCCAACCAGTTGACCATCATGTGTGAAAAAATCACGTACAACGGCCAGTGATAGAGATACACGCTATAGCTCACATCCGCTAAGAACGTCATCCACCGCGGTTCCTTGAGGTTCGGCGTGTGGTCATGCAACAACCGGGCGCCATAGATCATGATGCCAGCGAGTACAGTAGCCAGTAACAGCCCACCCTGATACGTTTGTAGCGCATCGAACTTCATCCGGTCGCCTAAAGCAACTAACAATATAAAACTAATAAGCATCACCGCGCCCGCAATGATCGGATTGCAGTGCGCCGTGGTCCAACGATAGATTGGCCCTTGAGCTTTGATGCCGCTCAGGACACCGATAAGCCCGCCGACAAAGAACGGAAAACAGTGGGTCAGACTTGAAAAGTAGACTGGTGAAAAGTCCTTTAAGCCGACCGCGCCAAAGTACATCATGACAAAGCTTTCAATCGCAAAGGCAGTGGTCAACAGCCCTAAGCCCCAACGAAAACGGGTCAATGCGCGCCGACCACTCGCCAACCGCCGACTGATTTTAGCGACCAACCACGCAATCAGGCCCCATAAAATATAAAAGTGCATTTCAACCGCTAATGACCACGTATGGACAAATAAGTGCGGAATAAACTTGTTTTCATAACTGCCACCCGTCGCAATTTCAAAATAATTAGTCGTAAATCCGAGAGCCGCCGCGACCTGCTTACCAATGTCGGTCACAAAATCGTGATCAATCAAGTAAGTTAGCGGTAGCACCAATAACACCGCAATAAATAATGGTGGCACAATTCGATAAAACCGGCGACCATAGAAAGCCATTAGTTTAAAGTTATCCGAACGAGCAAACTCGTCCACCATTAATGACGTAATCAAAAACCCTGAGAAGGTAAAGAAGATGTCCACCCCGATAAAGCCACCAGTAAACTGGGTTTGGAAAAAGTGATACGTCAATACCAGCACGAGTCCCGTTATCCGTACTAAACTAAACCATTTAATCCGCATTTTCTAACTTACCGTCCCTCGTAATTTTTTTGGCATAAGTCTTGTTGCCGACCCGCAGTTTGACCACACCATTCAACGCACCCTTGCTGAAGTTGCCTTGCAAGCGCCACCCGTTCGGTGCAATGAATTCGCCTGCACCTTCAAACCGGCCATTGGTAAAATTACCCACGTAGCGCCCCTGTTTGTTAACCTGCAACGTACCCTGACCGTCAAACTTGTGCTTCAAAACGGCTCCGCTGTAGCTCATCCGTCCGTGATCCAATTGCACACTTTGCTGCTTCGCCGTTGATGGTGTTAGACTGATAACGGCAAAAGTGACAATACCGATAATCGTGATAATTTCAAAGACCATTCTGCTACTGATTTTTCCCATACCTCTATTCCTTTCACAACCTTAATTCCCCTTGTAATCAACACCACAGACTCTCCCATTCGTCTACGGGTTTACACAGACCATCTCAATCATTGCCCAAAAACAATGATTTACAAGTAATAGCACATATAAATTTGTTTAATTAAATAATTAAAACAGTTCTAATAGTTATACTAATTAATATATTACTAAATATTCAGTCTATCGGGTAGATGAAAATTACCACTTATTGATTTTTCACCATCATCTACGTCAACTTTGATAAACTCAACTAAAAATCAATCATAACTACTCTGAGACACGAAAAAGCAGTCAACTCATCGCATTTGACTGCTTTTTTAAGTAATTACTTTCATCGTTACAGCAAATCAGTTCCAGTCACCCAATTTGCCCTGAGCAACATATCAACAAAGAATTGACAATATCTCAAAGTAACCGACTCCGTCTGAGCAGTACTATGCACCCTTGCTGATGGGCAGCGCGCTACACGTATCATAGTTTGAGAATTTCATTGTCTTTTCTTCAATATACACTACATTTAAGCATGTGCTACCGACTGACCATCCAATTAGTGACCGCCTTTTGCTATTATGCTTACTCTTTTTTCATTAGCTGCTGACCATTTTGTATTGATAATACTTTTTTATCTTTAGAAAGTTTAGCAGTCGCTCCATTAGCGGTTTTGCCCTCAAAGGTTACCTCATTATCTTCCACATTAAATGTGCCGCTATATTTGTCCCTGTAAGTTTTTTTATGTCCCAACACGTCAACCGTTTTTACGACTGTTTCTTTATAGTTTTTGCCATCAAAAACGATCGTATCGGTTCCCAATTCTTCACTTGTACTTGTATACGTTCCCTGCAAACCGCGTGGCTTCAGTGCAATTATGGCAATCACAATCACTACAATACCAATAATAACGCCGATGATACTTTTCTTAGAAACTGTCATCTACTTCCTCCGTTGCTGTATATACTTATTTACCTGCATGACGATCATTCAAGCTTTCATTTTTTATTAATTCCTGGCAATTCGAACAAAACCCTCTTTAAGTTTCACATTCTCAGTCTCTCCCAGAGTAGGCGTCCCATCCCGGCTTTGATCAACGAGCACGATTGGGCTGTCATTTCTAAACGCAAAGAAATAGGTAATATGGTTAGGCAGTGGCGGCTCGGTCCCATCGTGGTTGTAAATCGCGACAACGTTGTATTCATGTGTGCCCTTACCACTGGGTGCCCAGGCAATCGAAGCCCGTTGTCCCTTGACGATGACATCCGACAAATCACGCGGATACAATAATCCGGTCGAAATGTCTAACTCATGCACGCCATCATACTTGGCATAATCCTGGTTCATTGTCTGTGACCATTGCGTCATAAATGCGTCTAACTGCTTGTTTTTGCTAGTATTCCACAGCACACCGTCTTTCTGATTAGCTGCTGTTGTTGAACTAGTGCTTGTCATATTTTGTGCAAAGACCTGCGTATAATTATTATTACTAGTCCAAACGGTAATTAAATTCTGACGGTTAGTGCTGCCAGTACCGTCAACTTGATAATCACTAGTCGTACCGGCTGGATAGAACGTCATTGCCCAATTACTACCATCATCGTTTTCAGTTGAGACACTGAATATTTTGCCATTATTACGAAGCTGGGTAACCTCATTTTTACCATCAACCGCAATACTATTTTTCGTGACGGTCAACGTGCCAGTCGTAATCTTATCTTTAGCTATCGATAATTGCCCGTTGACCTGACTAGTATCAAATTCCATACCATTACCTTTATGATAGTTCACTTTGGCACCAATCATCTTCCAGTCACTACCCGTCACACTACGATAATTGCCGGTTTTAATTTCAGCCAGGTTCATACACGTTCCGGTTGCTGTTGTCTTGTTTGTTTGTGAAGATGCCGCGAGACTTTTGCGTGCTGATGAAGTCCGTTTACGCGTTGTCACACTCATTGACGAACTCGATGCGCTAGCCGGACTTTGCGCATTTTTCCCGCCGCATGCCGACAGGGTCACTAACATCACGATACTCGTGGTACTCAGCACGAATTTTTTCAAGCCATTCATCATTATTTCCGTGAATTCAACGCCGAAATCGTTGAAGAAACCGCAGCAATTCCGGAATTGACCGCCGTTGCGTGCGCATTAGCTGCAATATCTGCTTGAAGACTCTTGATTTCTTCCTGTGCTGCCAGCTGATCTTCTTGGAAATGCTGCGTTTCTAAAAGATTGAAGGCTTCTTGTAAATCCCGCGCTCGATTTTCATTCACTAACTTCCAAAGCCGTAACGCATCCCAGTAATTGTAGAATTTCTCTGGGAACCCATTGGCCTCTTGTTGATAAACTGGATTAGCCAGCTCTTGTTGTAAGCTTGCTTGATCTTTTTGAATCACCTCATTAGTTGGTGACAGATAGTGCAGATACTTGAATACGAACAACCCGATGGCAATGGCCGCACTAGTAATGACCAGGCTGGCGCCACTTTGCAACAGTAACGCCGCCACAGCCAAGATACCGAATCCAATAATCGTTTTATGGAACCGTTTCTTATCCTTAGCTAATTTATCCTGATCAGCGGCCAGCGCCTGTTGCGCACTAGCTACCCCCGCCGTAGCGCTTCGCTTATTTTTCAAAAAGTCCAAAAGTTCTTCCCTCGTCATTTGCTACTTTCCCGCTTTCTATTCCAATTTTTTATTAAATTCGCTTACGACGCTTAGTTACACCCAGTAACCCAACTAATCCAATCACCATGAGTCCTAGTACTGAAACAGTACGATCAGCCTTTTCATTCGTTTGTGGTAACGTGCTAGTTGATTTAGTGGTAGCCGCAGCCATTGCGGCTTTCCGTTGTTGCAAGGTTGTGGCCTGCTCAGCACTCAACGCGCGATGTGCCTTCAAGGTCACCGTGTCACCACCCGTTGTAGCGTGTTCAGTACCTAATGCGTACTTCGTATTCAATGTAGTACCGCCACCATTAGTCATATCATGTTCAGTATTTGTCATACTTTCCCCTTGGGCCGACTTAGACTGGCTCGTCTCCTGGTTTGTACGATCAATGGCGTCATTAAGTGCTTTAGTCTGCAATAACTGGTCTAGTTTAGCTTGCGCCGCGACCAATACTTGCTTAGCCACATCAGCAACTTGTTGTAATTGTTGGTACGTCACTGCATCACTGTCCTCAGTTGTTTGAGCAACCTTAAGCGCTTGAACCGCCTGGTCATAGGCCGCTTGCGCATCAACAACGGCTTGCTTAGCGGCTGCCAAATTAGCATCCGCATGCGTCAGTGAATCCAAATACACTTTCTTATTAGCTAACGCTTGTTGCCCAGCCTTTAGCGCAGCCTCCGCATTCGCCAACTTGACCTTAGCTTGGGCAAGTGCTTGATTAGCGGTTGCAAGTTTAACCTTAGCCGCAGTTAAGATCGCCTGCTTTTGGGACTGAACCGCTTGCGCAGCTTTTAGCGCCGCTTTGGCATCACTCAATGCTTGCTGCTTAGTGGCATCACTTGCACTAGTTTCATCAACAGCTTTTTGAGCAGCGGCAACCGCAGCCGTTGCCGTTTTAACAGCAGCTTGAGCGTTGGTTAAGGTAGTTTGGGCATTAGCTTGTTGCTGCTTAGCGGTTGCTAAAGTAGTTTTAGCTGCAGTTAACGTATTCTGGGCCTTGGTCGTATTGGTATTTGCCGTTGCTAAAGCAGTCTTGGCGGTATTCGTAGCCGTCTTCTTAGTGGCAAGGTCGCTTTCTAATTGCTTGATTTCATTAGCGCTGACTGTTTCATTTTTAATAGCCGTCTTATCAAATTTACTTTCGTCGACCCAGTACGAAGAATCCTGAGGAACAAACGCGAAGTGAGAATCAAAATTAAGTGTTTTCCCCGGAGCACCTAGGACATTCTCACCAATACTGTCGCTAAAGGACACACCAAAATACTGGTCTTTACCATGAGCTGCAGCGCCCAAAATGCTATTAGCATGGCTCCATTCTTCGTCATTAGCCATAAATGATTGTAACGAAGTAAAAATCATTTGCTTAAAATCATCTAAGGTTAAATGCCATTCACCGAGATTAGATGTCGCTTTTGCAAGGGCAGCATCTTCATACATGTTAGCGGTTGCCTTTGAAAACAGTCCATTCTTAGCGGCAGCTCGATTAATTGCTGGAACGTCATGGGCATTTTCAACCGCTAATATCCACTGATCATCAGTGACTTCATCAGCAATATCACCAGCAAACTTGACACTACCATTTGTAACAATGACATGTGGCGCCCCAAATTCATCCCGCATCGAATTAATTAGTTGGGCGGCGTACGTTGATAATTGGCTTAATACTTCGGGAGTCAAATCTTGGCGACCATTGATTTTGATATTCTTATCGACCGCGTTCGACTGAAATTTAAGCATCTGACTCATTGCGTCAGATGCCTTGATTAGGCGCTGAACAACGGGATAACTACTATTTAGATTGTAGCCTTCCGCGTCATTGTATGCTTTCAAAGCATTAACATACTCAGTACCTAAAGTAAAAGTTTGGGTGCTCCCCTGATGTTGGCTAGCGTCATCCAACGCCTTTTGCGCCGCAGCTTGTGCTTGTGTCGCCGTATTAATATTTTGTTGGGCAGCACTTTGGGCTTGATTAGCCTGATCAACACTCGTTTGCGCACTCGTTACTTTGGTCTGTGCATCACTAACTGCCTGACTAGCCTGCTTCGTTGCATCATTAGCCTGCTTAACATTGGTTTGTGCTTGACTTAGATCTTGTTGCGCTGTTGCCAAGTTTTGTTGGGCCGTCGCGCTGTCTTTGCCGTCCACAACGTCTTGGGCATGGTTGACTTGTGTTTGCGCGTTAGCAACCGTTTGATTAGCTTGCGTCGCATCAGTATTCGTTTGGTCGACTACAGTTTGGGCGCTATTCACACTGTCACCAGCCTTGTCAACGTCCGTTTTAGCCGTATCAACCGTTTGCATTAATTGCTGATTTTGATTTTGTTGGTTAGTCACCGCGTCTTGTGCTTGGTTAATCGCATCATCAGTCGCACTATCTGCAACTTGTTGTGCCTCGGCTTCGGCGGTCTTGGCCGTACTCAAATCAGTTTGCGCTTTAGTCGTTGTTGCTTGCGCAGTCGACGCTTGGCTTTTTGACTGTACCGCGGCCCCTTTAGCTGCATCAGCTGCCGTTTGCGCCTGCCCCGTCTTATCCTTGGCATCATTTACAGCAGTTTGCGCATCCTTAATGTTTGCATCAAGTTCTGATTGACTCGTCTTGGCCGTTTGCGTCTGCCCCGTTGTCGTATTATTAGTCGTTGGATTGGTCGTATCGGCTTGTGCAGTCGTTGCAGTTCCAATCGCCGTTGCGCCTGCAGCAACTAAAGCCGTTGACATCAAAGCAATTCGCGATTTTTTCATAATAATTTCCTCCAATAGTCTTACATCAACAAAACACACTATAAAAAAGAGTATTAATAATCCTTTTCTAGCATTTATAATATCATAAAGAACGCTATTTTAGTATATCTAATACTACTGTTGTATTTTAAATACGACTGTTTTCTATAAAATGAAGTTATTATGACAATGGAATATTTTGGTGACAAATTAAAATCATTAAGAAAAGCAAAGAAGCTAACTCAAGTTGAGCTAGCGCAACAGCTCGACATTTCCAAATGGGCTATTACTTCTTATGAACAAGGAAAGACGTACCCTAGTATTGAAGTTTTAATCAAAATTTGTTCGGTTCTCGACACATCATCTGATTATTTACTTGGAATTTCTGACAAATTACCGGTTAAGATGAGTACACTCGGTTTTACAGATGAGGAGGTCCGATTGTTACTACAGTTCTTAAATCTATTTCAGCAAAACAGAACACCCATTGATAAATAATCATATCGATTGTTAATGCTTTCACTCATTTATCCATAAAAATAACCTGAGTTCCAAATATCATTGGTTTGATATTTGGAACTCAGGTTATTTTATCTGTTTATTGTTGAATAAGAATTCAACGCTATAAATTACGCATGCTTGCGTGGCTTAACTAAACCAAATAGTGCCAAACTGGCGGCAAATAATCCCACTGCCATCAAACTCGATGACTGTTTTTCATCCGTTTGTGGTAAAGCCGTGGCCTGTGCGGCAACTGGCTGTTGTTTAGCTCCCGCAACCAGCTTAGTTGTTGCATCGCCATCTGAAACATCTACGCTAGTACTCGTGGCATTAATGGTACCATTGCTATTCGCTACGGTTTTAGTAGCTGTCGCATGTGGTGCGGTAACACCAGTCGATTGGTCAACATTTGTTGTTTCAGCAATTCCATCAGCCGCCGCAGCCGTCGTCGTTGTAAATTTGTTAGCTTCGACGCGTGCCAAGAAGGCTTTAGTAGCCGTTAAATCACCTTGTGCAACGGCGAGATCAACTCTGGCAGCGCCGAGCACCTGCTTAAGTTGTGCTAAATCGGTCTTTTTACGATCCAGTTGCGCTTTTCCAGCAGCGAGTTGCTCGTTTGCTGTATCGACTTGAGCCTGCCCTTTTGCGAGTACGGCCTTGGCAGCAGCGAGTTGTTGTTCAGCCGTAGCAATTTGGGCCTTCATGCTTGCAATCCGTGCGGGCAAGGCCACGATTTCGGCCGCCAATCGGGCGTTTTCAGCGGTCAAATCGGCTACCAATGTCTTGGCACTGGCTAAGTTTTTAGCGGCTTGCGTGGCAGTTACTTGTGCCGTAGCCGTCTTCGCGATTGCTGTCTTCAAATTATGAACGGGCGATAGTTGTTGCTGTTGCGCCGTTGCTAATCGCCCTTGAGCTTGCGTCAAAGCAGCATTAGCCACCGTCAAACTAGTTGCAGCGACTTGAACTTGGGCCTGTTTAGTCGTAACAGTCGCTTGTAAGCCACTTGTCTGGTTTTGTAAAGCCTGTAAACTGGCATTTTGGTTAGCCAGCGTGGTTGCTAATGTCTTCCCGGTATTTTGTAAACCATTCAAACTAGCCGTTGCAGCAATCAACGTTGCGTTAGCCGCCGCAATCTTCTTCGGATCAGCGGGGGCCGTCTGGACGTAATTGAACGTGACAGCTGGTAAGGCCTTAGTCCCAGTAGCGGCATTCGTATGGGCATTGTCGAACAAATCAACATACTTGTCTTGCTGTGCTTCCGTCATCCCGGCATTATTGACTTCAAATGCCGCCACGTGTTTGGCCAAGTTGATGGCTACTCCGGCATCACCAGTCGAGTATATTAGGTTGACGCGGTGACCAAAGGAACCGGACTCAATGTTATTGGATTCATCATACCAACCCATCACAGCATTATAGGCCGTTTCTTGATCGCTCATGAACCATTGCGGATAAACTTGTGTTAAATTTTCTGCATAACTTGAGCCAGTATGATCCAAGCCACCGTCGACTTGGGCAGCTGCTCGCGCAATCGCATTATTTTGCAGCGTCGCCGTCTGTTTCAATGCTGGTTGACCATTCAGCGCCCGTAGCTGATTGATATATTCAAACATATACTGATTGATTTTATCCGCATTAGGCACATACTTGCCATTACTTGGATAGGCGACGCTGACTGTTTCGGCCCCAGTCAATTGAGATTGTGGGAATTCGGCAGCGTCATACTTATTTTGCGATTCTGTCGTGGTCGTTGGCCGTTCTGCTGCCGCTAAAGCTGCTTGAGCTGCGGTCATCTTGGCTTGCGCTGTGGAAACAGCTTGATTATTCGCATTAATTTGACTGGTCGTGTTTTGAATCGCCGTCTTGGCAGAACTGATTGCCTGGGTATTTTTATTAACCGCATCTTGCGCTGATGCTACGGCCACTTTAGCTTGATTTGCTTGGGTGGCCGCTTTTTGCTGGGCGGCAGATGCTTGATCGACCGTCGCCTGTTTAGCTGCAGTGACGGCACTGGCTGCATCGGCATCAGATTGGGCCGTGGCCTGTTCAGTTTTAGCTTGCGTCAAGGCCGTGTCAGCCGCGTCCTTAGCCGTTTGTGCTTTCTTCTCGGTAGCTGGCTGGTTGGCGATAGCGACTTTGTTGGCCGCAACTTGCTGTTGGTCAGCTGGAATTTGTGTTTCAGCTGCTGCCATTTGCAACTTAGCAGCGTCGACTTTATTTTCAGCCTCAGCGAGGACCTGATTGTTAGCATCCAGTGTTTGTTGTGCACGGTCAACTTGGGCCTTACCAGCATCATACTGGGACTGCCCGATCGCAACTAGTTGACTTTGATTAGTCACTTGCCCCTGCGCAGTCGCCACTTTAGCTTGTACCGTGTTAACTTGGTTTTGAGCCGTGGCTACGTTCCCCTTGGCAGTCTGCACGTTGGCTTGATACTGTTGCTGACTAGTCGGTTTGACCGTTGCTAACTTTTCGTTAGTTGCCGTCTGAGCGCTCCCCTGCGTGGCACTCGTCTGATTCGTCGTATCGCTGTTATCAGTTGCCGTGTCGGCCTGCGCATTGTTAACACCCAATTGGGTCCCCACGAATAATGCCGCAGTGGTAATACTGGTATATAATAATTTCTTATTCATAAACTCACTCCAATAAGTTAATATAAATATCATTATAAACCAATGATGTCATAATGCTAGGTGGTGTTTACACCCTTATGTCCTGATTGAACATTGGAAAGCCTTATTTAATCAGGACTATTATGAATTTTAGTCGTTGAATAAGTCGCAAATCAGGAAATACCATTGTTCCAATTTTACAGTATAAAGTTATTTTGATAATCAACAACTGCTAATCAAACATTACCTAGTTATCATTAATAGCCACTGTTTTCAAAAACAAACGAAACTGGTGTGGTATATTTCTATCCGATTAACGACAGTCTTTCAACAATTCGTATCAGATTGTTAGATAAACATTATTAATGACGTTACCATAACCAATCCCTATCTATTATTAACTCAGCCCTACCAAAACAGGCAGCGCCCAAAATTTGGACGTTGCCTGTTTTTAATCATTACACATCACGCGACTAATACGCGAATGTCAACCGCTATGTCGGTAGGATAACCTGTGTTAACGCGAAAGCAAGGTCAACATGCCAACCATGGCTAATGAATTATTGATAATGTGCAAGGCGATACTATAGCGAATATCGTTGAACCACACGTACGTAAAAGTCAACACGACGGCGATCGGTAAGTAGGCTAGTAGCGCAGGGCTAAACGATAACGTATGGGCGAATGCAAATAACAAACTCGCAAAGACTAATGCCACAGCGAAAGTCACCCGATTCGTGACTCGTGGGAATAGCCAACGATACATTAGCCCGCGAAAAATCAGCTCTTCGACAATCGGTGCCAGTACTGCCATCAGGACAACATTAATGACTGGGCTAGTAGTAAATACCTTGTCCAAAATCACTTGGTTTTCAGGAGTCTGTTTCACAATAAGTCCCGCCAACACGTTGCCTAACTCAACCAGGATAAATAGGCCCACTATTGTTAACGCCGGACGTGCCGGTCGTGATAAATTGGTCACGATTGGCGCTTGGCGACGATAAATCGTTACCAGCCACCAAATAAGTAATCCGAGCAAGACTAAACTTGCCACTCCGGCAATTAGTGTTGCCGTGGCCGAGAACCCGTGTCGAATTGCTGGCATCATCGTGGGAATCATGGCGAGTTGGTATAGTGCGAATAGACCAATTAGTTTAACGATATTGAGGAGCCAGGTGACAATAGAACGATTCGATTTCAAAATTTTCCAACCTCCTTATATGTTTGCATCAGCTTTTCAGCTCGTTTTGGATTAGTCCGCCAAGCTGACTAAACATCCACTAGTGTCCTTGCCATAATACCATAATGAAGACCATTTGATTGTGAACAATCACCTCTTCAGAGTGAAATTATGATTGCACTATTTGACCAGTCTATCTTAAAAAATCACAATCATCAGAAAACAGTGATCGTTTTAAGTCTAACCACCTATTTTTAATTATTTATCTGTTTGGAGAACTCTGCCGATATTTCAAATCATTATCTCCGTATATATTAAAGGGCGAAAAGTCGTATCCAAATCTAGTAGCATCCTAGGAATAGAACCATCATCTAGATAACACTTGATACTAATCTATTTTGTTCCAACAACCTGAATGCATTATAATTAACAAGCAATTAATTTATATCAATAAACCACGTTTTATATTAAATAGTTTATTTAAATAAGTTATTTCTTAAATTTTTTATTTAAAAATATAAATTTTACGTTTAAATATTATACAATACGTTCATTGGGAGACTATAACATGCCAGCAAAAACACAAAACAACTTCATTCGAAGACTAATTAATCTTCGTGACAGTCGGAACTGGTCAAAAACTGAGGTGGCCAGGAAATTAGGGCTGAGCAGTATGCAGCGATATGCCAACTATGAATATGGCACGAATGAGCCAGACTTGAACATGCTTAAACAGATTGCAGAGCTATATGATGTGACGACCGACTACCTGCTGGGTGAAGATAGCGCACCTAAATGGATTGCCAGAAAAGATACCATTGACTTGAAAGAATTGCTCGCAACTCATGTGGATTCGATGACATACGGGGGCGAAAAACTTACGGAAGAAGAGCGCCAACAAGTACGAGTAGCAATGGCCGTCATCTTCTGGGAATAAGGCTAACCGCGACTGTCGCCCCTTACGATGAGGTATCTTAATGTTCGAATCAAGTTACTTGGGCACGCTTATGAGAATTTTACTTATCGGCAAGAATACTGGTCACCTTTGTTTATTTATAAGAAAAACTAACCTATCAATACGGGGATTAATGGTTTGGGTAGGCTTCAACAACTTATGTCCAATAAACTGATCGACATGAAAAGCTGTTAATAAAGGGAGGAGCTTCAACATGAAGACAAAAAATTTAGCACTTACTAACGGGATTGTAGGGCTAGTTGGCGGTATTATCTTATTATTCGGGGGCTGGTTTATTGCTGGTGGCGTTCTAAACGACGCTGCCACTGGATCGGTATCAAGTACATCTGGTACGGCCGCTTTCCTAAACATCTTAAAAATTGCTATTTTAGCACTAGGAATTATTGCATTAATTTATTATAAAGGTGATAAGCGTGTCGGTACTGCAGCAGGCGTTTTACTCATTGTCGGTGGTGCAATCGCGCTTATTCCATTCTTAGGTTGGATTGGTGGCATTCTCGCAATTATTGGTGGATCTTTATACTTAGCTTCATTAAAGCATTTTAGCCAACCACAAGCATAGTCCAATCTGCAATCAGTTAGTAATATCAGCCCTTAACGGGGCTTTTATTCAGACCTAAAAAGAACGTGCGTTCTAATTACGCAGTCCAATTATAAAAGACCGTTCAATTAACGAATCCTAACAAACCTTTTGAAATTGGAAAACAATACAAATATACTCGCACTAAGCACGCATTCCTTACTGCTGATATGCGATTACTTATGGTTAACAAAGTTATCAAACACTTCCAAATTCATGGCATCTACTATCACCGAATTTAGAACAAATAAGAAGATCTGATGTTGATACTGCACTTAAAAACACCCATGAAACGTTAACTGATGAATGTAGAATAACAATCTTTCCCGGATTCCAAATACTATTTAATTGTGTTCCATCTACTCTGTTTTATTTATAGAATTATTCTATATCCCCAAAATCTAAAAATGAGACTCAAATGAGCTTATTAACCCACTTGAGTCTCATCTTTTGCACCTAGAGCCATAAAACATTCAAGCAACACCAGTATCAGTATTTATTAACATATGCGGAATATTTCACTGAATTATTTTTCATACCGAATTATACCTACACGGATTCTCCAGATCTGAGTCTCATTTCAATCTCTAACCCAAGTCCATGCGCATACCGATTCAACGTTTTTAGCGATGGTATCGAGTCAAGCCGCTCAATCTTTGCCAATTGTGGTTGCTTCATTTCAATTCGTTCTGCAAACGTTTTTTGTGAAATACCACGCTTAATTCTTTCTGACTGTAGCTTACTGAGTGTGTCAATAATCGACATTTCGTCCTCATCAATACTTGTAATGGATTGCTTATAATCTTTCCAAGTTGTCATCGTCCATTACCCCTTTCTACTTATCCAATCTTCTAGCAACCTAATTGCCCGGTCAACTTCCCGCGAATCAGTCCTATTTTGTTTCTTCGTATAATGACTTAGCAAAACAAAGTGATCTCGTTTCCACGCTGCGTAGAAAAATCGTTCTGGCATTGGTCGTAATTCCATCAGTTGGGTAAAGATACCCTAGCTTGAAGGTCATTAAGCCAGTAACCTAAAATCTCTAGCATACTTAGTTGATGGGTAAACTTTTTCGTAGCTTTTTAAAATCAAAGTCATATCTGTTGCTCAAGTCCAGACTTCTTAATAAGGTCAATCGCCGCATCACACGTTATACCAAAATCAATTCCACGCGCATATTCATTGGACTTTTGATAAGCAATCCATAATCTTTGAAGACTTGGACTGGCTTTAAGAGCTGTTAATACTGAAATATAGGCACCTAATTGATCAGCTGTTTCTCGTTTTTCAGAAGTCGCTTGTATCGCCTTTTTCAATATATTAAACTTTATTTCAGCCTTACTCTGACGATTGAGCAAATACAAATCATAAAAATCCTTCAACCGTGTATTAGCATCTGCCCGGCTAACAATCGTCTCCAACTTCTCAGCAATGATGGTTTCAACTGTGTACGCCATAATTTGGATAGTCCGATCCTCAAGTATCATTTTATGTCCATATTGCATAGCGCGCTCAGTAATCACATCTCCAGTTGATATATCAATCTTAACATCAACTCGTGTAGTATAGATTTGTGCACGGATATGAATCCGGTAACCAGAATACTCATCATCTTCCCTAATTTCATCGATTTTAACAATTGATAATTTGATGATATCGTCAGGCAATTCAATGTCACAAATTTCTCGAAAAACACTTTTCATTTTATCTTCTGTGACTGGTAAACCAACAATTGAGGTATCAATATCACGTGTTGAGCGAGTGTCAGTACCAATTAGTGATGCAAGCAAGAAACCTCCTTTTAGTACAAGATTATTTTGGTAAGGTGAATTAGAGATTCTATCAATCAAATCATCTAAAATAATCTCCTGCAACATAATCTGTGGTGTGATTTTTCTTTCCTTTGCCAATTTTCTGATTCTAGCCAGAAACTGCTTCTGGTCAGTAAATTCAAGTTTCACAGTAGGACCTCCATATACGCTCTAATCTCTTCTTCTACTTTAAATATTCTTGCGTACGTCATTAATTGGCGGAGATTTTTTCCTTTCCGATGGGTATAACTATTCATTGCTTGTTTAATTGTCTCAGCATCAGACCTATCTCGCGTTCGCAGGATATCACACAAGGTACGCTCAACATCGTAAACCTTAACTAGATGTCCACCAGGAGTTTTAGTTGTTGTTATACCAATTTCATAAAGCTCCTTTTTTTGCCGATAAATCTTGATTGGTGCATCGTTTTTAGTACTATACGCGTATGGCAACGGAAAGTTCATTTCGTAGGTACTTGGCGTTCGATCAATCATTCCATAAAGGAAAAGTGCTGTGTCTTTGAAAAAGATACCTTTCGAAAGGCTATACTGTAGTGCAGCAATATCGTCGCCAAACTCAAGTGGATCAATATAAACACCCGGTGCTAATCTTTCTAGCTGTCCATGAGCATACATGTTGCGTAACACCCTAGGTGAGATACCCATTAAATTAGCAGTTTTAGACGTAATTTGACCACCATTCTTATTCAAGTACACAATGATCTCTTCTCGTTGGCTCATTGGTTTCACCTCAATCTAAAAGTCCGTTTTATACTCAAATCATAACATATAGTGAGTAAAAAACGGATAAATTGATTTAGGACTTTGGGAATTTCCCGTTAGTCATAATTTTTTCATCAAATGAGTACTTTCTATTTGAGCGTATACAAAAATCCCTTAGACACACAAATTTTTTTGTTTAATCTATGTACCTAAAGGGTAGTATATCCCTTTTTAAACAGCAACCTCTAAAACTGCTCTACATTTTTAAATAACTCAATCCACACTTTTTTGTCGTTTTGTAAAATCATCATACCAATCCAACATTTCTGAGAGATCATCATTGATTACTTCATCACTTGGTAAGTTTACAGGTGCTTCACTGGGTTGTGAATGATCTTGAAAAGAATAAGTAGTCATCCATTTCTTAAAAAGTGTAATATCATCATCGGAAATTACAGCGATATACCTCAATCTTTTTGTTTGAACTTCCCGATTAAATCGTCTAACCACCCCGTTTAATAATGTTGTTTCAACACTATTTTCTACCAGAGTTCTAATCTTCTTAACTAGTCCTTCCACAATGGCATCGTGTTCTTCTGGCTTATTTTCACTCATTCTTTTTTTGGCAGTCTTCAGTTCTTGCAGATACTTGCGCACAGCCTTGTCCATCCGTTGCGCTTGATAAGGCAAACTCTCGGTGGAACAATAACCAACCGGTTCTTGTCTCATTCCTGTTATTTCAAAACCGGTCATGTCTTTTGCTTTCATTTGGAGTTCATATGCTAAAGACAAACGATGCGTAAAAATAATTACCTGTCTTTTCCGAGATAACTCTGTTAAAACGTACGCCACTTTTAATTCAAACTCCTGATCCAATGAGGTAACTGGATCATCAAATATTGCGGGGTAGTTCCAATCTGATATCTCAAGTTCTGCCAAAAAAGCAGCCAGTGCAACGATTGCCTGTTGACCGTCGCTTAAGATCTGATTAATTTTTGCGCTCTGTGAAGTATCATTTAAAACAACACGAAATTTAGTCCTCCCCTTACTCCCCCTCGTTTTAATTGCAACACTCAAGTTTTCCGCCCCTAATTCATGAAGATAATCATTAAATGTTTGAATATAGCGCTTCGTCAATAGAATATCCGATAAACTGTGTTGCAAATCTGAAAACACCTTGGTATTTGTAGCAGTACGAATGGTACTATTAATACTCAGTTCACTTATAATCGATTGAATATATTCCGGATGTTCCACAACCCATTTTTTGGCCTCAAGATTTCTAAGTTTTATCTGCACTGCATTCATATTTTCTCTAGTTTCTTTGAGAGATTTTATATTTAGAAAAATTGTATTTCCAGCTTGTCTAATCGCTTGCTCTACTGAAGTAAGCTCAGTCACATCAAATTTCTTCCAACACTCAAGGTTTTCAATAGAATGTTGAATATTACTATATGGTTCAAAAACATCTAGATTCACTGTGGGGCCTGTATAATTTAAGAACGGTTTTACTTGTTCAAAAAGAGTAACAAGATCATCAAATCGCAACTGCTTAAGTTCTTTTGAATCAAAAAGTAATTTCTGTGTCGATTCATCGACCTTGCTTTCCAGCTCACACGAAACAAACTCTTCAAAAGATATTAACCGGGACTGTGCCTCGTCAGAAAGCGGTTGTTGACACAGCAAACATCGGTTAAAACGAGAAGACACAGGGAAAGTCCCACCTTCATATGCTTTCTCAGCATATTTACGCGCAGCCTCCCACATTAATCGCCAACTTTGACCGCCTACATCTTTCAACTTTTGATTTGAAAAATCCTTATTTGCCAATTGTTCAACAGAACGTTTACTAGCTACTAAATTATCAATATCCATTTTAATCTGGTCTAAGTTTTGAGTTGAGAATGTATCTAAAATTTGATCAATTTTAGATACAAAAGTTTTAACCGTCTTTAATTGATTTTGTTTATTTTGAATCTCTTGAACAACATTTTTTGTATTAACAGCCTGATTATATGCTTGTAACTGCTCAGTATCAGATTCAAGCCATTGCATACTATCTGCGATCTTTTTTAAATCATCTATAGAGTTCTCTGAATTAGCCTCCTTGATAGAAGATACTACAGATGTGTCATCTAAATCTACGGGAATACTCGGTCGATTTGTAACAATATCATCCTTTTCGACTGATAGAACTTCACGAATTTGATCAGCAATTTGTGAAATTTGCGAAAAGATTTTTAAAAGTGATGGTTGAAATTCAAATTCAGAATCAGTGTCAGCGTATTCGGAGACTGAGAATTCATCAAAAATATTAACTCTTGGAATGTTATATTTCAATTTTTCATCGTTCCATTGTGAGCTATACTCTTTATTATTAATTAAATATGTTACCTTTGCAGATTTTTTTTGACTTCCCTGTGGTAGAAATACATTTGTTAATACAGGACGAGAATTTTCAGAATTCAAAAATGATTTTAATAAATTTACATACGTAGATTTTCCAGAACCATTTTGCCCGTATATGACCATTTCTCTAGCAATTTCGTTGTTTTTTTGCGTGAACATTAATTTTGAATCATCAGAGATGGCTCCAATATTTGAAATCTCACTAATTGACTTTAAACACATCGTCCCCCCTTTAATCGTTGGTGACACCAATGTTGGAAGTTCAGGCCATTCCGCGGGAAAACCTTCATTTTTTCTCACCATGTCTACACAATTTTTAGCAACTTCATTGAAATTGCCATTTGCGTGCAAGGATAAAAAAGCATACCGAGCCCATTCAAAACTATTGTTATACCAATAATTAACTATTTCTTGTACTGTTGACTTTACCAATTTTTCCACCTTGAATTTTTGTCGCAAAAGACAGTTTTTTAGATTTTTATTACGAGTATATAATATATTATGTTCTTCTTTATTATAATTCACAAATCAATATTATCCCAAAGCACTGTGCGATATAAAAGATACAATTCAGATTAATAAGTGATAACTAACCATTGAACCCTCTACTATTTCTAACAGGAAAAGAAAATAACAATAGGCGCCCAAAAACATCTCTAGACATACCGTCTTGTGCTACTACCAAAACCGATTGAAAATGATGCCTCAAGACCATTTGACCCGAGTATTACTACAAATTAAAGGCCAAAACATTGCCCATCTAATTGAGTATGCTCCCGATAACGATGTCCTAAGAATTAGTAGTCAGCTCTCATATGCCGCATCGGCTTGCCCACGTTGTGACTAAAAAACAATGCTTAAGAATGGCTTTAAAAAAGTTAATGTTCGCCTACCATGAGTCAGTGAACTGACCACCATTCTAACAACGTTTTCTCTGTAAAGCATGCGGGAAAGCCGTATTAGCAACAACTCCACTGATCAAACGACAGCATCAGATTTCTGAAAACAGTCTGCACGCTATCGATCTCTTGCTAACTGAAGTTCCAATGATGAGCAGTATTGCGGCCCAGTACAATGTTTCAACCAACACCATTATTCGGTGGTTCTTTCCCCATACCAAACTCGTAGCCGATAATTTTCATCTCGTTCAAATGACCTTGTGCTCACTCAATCAGATCCGAGTCCAATTGATGAGGCAATTCAAGGACCGTACCCGTGAATAAAGCCACTCAAGCATTATTGGCGCTTATATTTAATGGACGATCTTACCTTAAAAAGATTAATCCACAATGGTTTAGCCACCTTAAAGACTGTTTGACCCAAGAAGGCTTGAATTTGAATGAGCAATTTGCGCAGACCTACCTCACGGCTCACGAACTAGTCAAAGCCTTTCAAGCCCTTGACTACCGTGCTTTTATCGCCGATCTTAGCCGAGTCGAGAATGTCAGCTCTCAACTTATGATCAACATCAAAACCTCTATTCATAACAAACAGTTGATTAAAAACATGACCGCTGGACAGCTCTCAAACGAGCCAATTGAAGGTGTTAACCGGAAGCTCAAAAAAAGGAATCCAATTCGTAAATGAATTGAATCCCTGAAATAGTTCTCATCAACACCGGTTGACAGAGACCCAAAATATAGTCGGTGGCAGACCACGTGATCACTGCGTCATCCTCCACTGCCAGCAAGGGGGCTTTCAAGAAACGACTGGCTTTCGCTTGATTCAACCTTACCTTGGCTCTGCGATTTCTCTAATACTTGCACCAATGAGGCGCGATCTAATTCTTGTAATCCGCCAGCATACTCCTGAATTTCTTCAAGCAGAACCAACCACATCACTTTCACCAATATTAAGCTGCACATTACCCCTGCCGCCAATTTGTGCGTGGCTAATATCTCCCGTGATATGAACATTGTTGTACACGCTTTGAACGGTTACACCCGATTTAGGGAACTCAGACCCCACTGGAAATTCAATCGGACTTCATGCAGTATTCCAATTGACGTCCTTCACGATTTTATCTATTTCTTTAAATCACGACCCAATCTTCTAATCTGGCCGTTAAGACTTTTTTTCAACTTCACACTCTTGCTTTCATCTCTTGATTAGACAATCAACAACGTCTCAATCTTGCATTCTCAGTTTTGAGATTATATTTGCGGCAATTTCCTCAATAGTGGTTAAGTCAACAACAAACCATTCACGCGGATGGATTAAGCGTCCGTTAGCAGCCGTGATATCAATATCTAACTGATACTCAGCCATTGCATGATGCAGCGCTGTCTCAAGTGCCTCCGCATTCAAGTTGACGACTTTCATTTCTTCAACCAACTCAACCGGTGCATATAAATAGGTTGATTCGTTCTCAGCATTCGCAATACGCTTCTGTATTGATCCAACCGTAAACCCAACTTTGTACAGTGGATGCTCGTCTTGGATTCGCACAACCTGTTCATTGGTGCTCAAGGATTTGAGCACGTAAATAAAGCCGGTAATTTGGTCATCAATTTCAAGCGCAAAGTTTTCATCTGGTTCGGATACAACCCGACCTTGACGACCGTACAACGAAGCGGCTAGGCCATTACGTAGCGGATGATTGTCGGTGCCATTATCGTAAACCACATGCAGCCTTGCGTCTGTCTTCCGATTACTGTTGTCGTTAAGCTCAATTTCCGCCCCAACTTCGTCAACGTAGAGCAACTGACCTTTCAACACATAGAAGTGGTGGCGAAGAATTTCGTAGTTCTTGAATGGCCTCAGCTGACGCTTACCCGATGCGATTTCAGCTTGAACTTTCTTAAACATTGGTTCAAATTCGCCAAAATTCGCCATCGCCTTTCGTTGCGATACTACCTCTGGTCTGTTTTCTTGTTCACGCTGAATATCCTTGTAAATTTTAGTATCAAACAACTTGCTATCTAATTCTTTCGGTTGCGTACCCGCAAATAAGACCGAATCATCATCTAAAATATCATCCAGTGAGGAAAAATCAGTCTTTTCCTGCTTGATCACGTCTTCCAACTTTTCTGTCTCCGATCCATCACGTAATAAACCAAACGTATCGTACGGAGCAAGATGGTCACGACGTTCAGTACTATCGCGAATACCTTTCAATCGACTAGCAAGCTTACGCTGCTTCATCTGGGACGGATCACGAAGCTTCTGGGGTTCCTGACCATCATGGTCACTCACCCAGTCATTGATTTCTTGAAATCCTGTCACCTCAAGATCATACGTCACTGACTTGTGCTTAACCGGAGCTTGCAACATATCATCAACGTCAGGATCGTTAAAAATATCGTCCAGTGATCTGATTAAGTTATTGTCCGCCATTCTGTGCCCTCCTTGCCTTTAGGTCTTGTAGCTGGGCTAAGGCATAGGCCATCTTAACTTCCAGTTCGTCTTTTGAGTTTTTGTCTGGTTTGCGCCCATTTTCGGCAACAAATTGCTTAGATTCGTTATACAAGTACACCAACTCAGCCTGATCAAAATTAAATTTTTTCGCATCGATCGAGCGCTGAATAACACGCAACACGTCGCTATCAATGTTACGAGACAGCACATCGTAGGCTCTCTGAAATGGATTGATTGAGTCAATCAGATTAATGTCCAAGTCATTCACGTTGATGAACTTATCCGCCATACGCAAGAATTCGTTCGTATTCCCCCTACTATCCGTCGTGGTGTCAACCACAGCATGTCGAAGCACAGTATCGGCCACGGCATATTGACGTACTTCTTCGACTTCATCATTATTCAAGTTTGGATACCGCTGCATAATCACCTTGGGAATGAGAACCTTATTCATGGTCTCAGGATCAACGTTTGCCGCAATACCATTCTTGACCGTATCATCTTGCAAAATTGCGGCCTTCAAATCAGGCATGTCATTCTCAATGATGCTCTTAACGTGCTTAGTTGACGGATCTTTCAGGCCACGGACAAATATGTCCCCGCCATTACTCGACGACTTGTCTTTCTTATGCTTACGCGCTTTAAGATGAATCTCCGGAGCCAAGACTTGTTCCATCAACAACGAGGCAGTAATTGCTTTCAGGATTGAATTGACCGCATATTGAACCTCACCATCTTTAGCATCGGGTTGTTCAATCATATTGGTAAATTGTGCATGCGTCTTATTTGAACTATCACGCGTAACCCGGCCAATAATCTGCACGATCTCCGTCAGAGACCGACGATAACCAATGGTCAACGCTTGCTCTGCCCACGGCCAATCAAAGCCTTCTTTAGCCATTCCAAGAGCAATCAAAATATCTAGGTCATCCACGCTATTGACCTGCTCACGCAGATAATCCTGAATCCGGTCGCGCCCTTCTTCAGTCACCAAGTCAGCAACTTTGAGCATTCGGTCGTCAGCCTTACTCTTGATTGAGTAAATTCCTGTAACATTATCCTGATCAACAACTTCACCAATTGCATCAAAAATTGCGTCTACTTCGTTAAGCTTATCTTTGGTTGATTCACTAGAGTTCACACTGGGAATATGAATAATCGTCTTCTTAGTCACATCAAGTGCTTGATCCAGTGCGGACAAATACGCCCCTTGATAAAACTTGTAGTCAATACCGAACGACTTTAGATACTTGTAGCCATCCAGTTGCTCGTAGTAGGTATAATTGACCTTATCGAACTGCTGCTCATCTTCCGGCGATAAAATTGGCGCGGAATCTCCACGGAAATAAGACCCCGTCATCGCCAGTATATGTGCGGTAGAATTATGCGTGATATTTTTCAAAGCCGTTCCAAGCACTGAGCTGTCATCAGACGAGACATGATGGAATTCATCAATTGCCAACATCACGTCATCAAATTTATGATCATCATCAATCTTGTCGTAAGCAAAGCGCAACGTCGCGTGTGTACAAATCAAAATCTTTCCGGTCGGCGAATTGATAAAGTCCACAAACTTCTGCACCTTGCTATCGTTGCCACCGGGTAACGTCAGATCATACTGAGAGTCAATCCGCCAGTCCTCGTAAAAGCCGTACTTCGCCAGTTCAGTATTCTGAAATGACTTCCCAATTGAACGTTCGGGAACGGCCACAACAACCTTATTGACACCCTGATTAGCCAACTTATCCAACGCGACAAACATCAATGCGCGGGACTTGCCAGATGCGGGCGGTGCTTTAACGAGCAGATACTGCGAATTGCGATGCTCATAGACGCGCGCCTGCATTTCCCGCATGCCCAAATCATTTGTATTGGTACTCTGACCCGTTCGATGGTATTTCACATCAACAACATTCTTATTCTCCAAGTGACTGCACCTTCTCTTCGTACATTTTAAGTAACCACGACAAGCGTTGTGAATCATCTTTGAAACCGTCCGGCTTATATGCACGATCAATCACTTCATCAAGCTCCCGATGAGCTGCAAGTAAGTGTGCATTCATGGGCTTGGGATTCTTTTCTGCGAGAGGTGATCCATAAAGCTCGGCTATATTCCCCGGTTCCTCTTCTCGAATATCTAAAATATCAAAAACAATTGTTTCAATCTCGTTCTTTCGCCGTTTCGAAAGGGGGAAACTGGAAATGTATTGTACGATAGACCGGCCGAATAGCGGTAATCGTTCTTAAGTCGGCCACTCACTGCTCGCATCCAATCCATATGCATTCTGGATTCAAGCAATCCTAATAACCATAAAGGTGCGTTGTAAACAAACATTGCATTGTCAGAGATAATGGTTTGCTCATCAACAATTCCCATAGGTATATACAGTCTGTTTTGAGAAGTGACCCTTGGAACCAATAGAGAACTCTTTATATCATGATTATTAACAAAATAAGAAGAAATATGTTGGAACTTGTATGGAGTTTTGCCAAGGCATTCACGGTCTTATTCTTGCTCTTAAGACGAGTCTTGATTACAGTATTGATTCTCTCTTTAATAATGGGAATGTTGCCAATTAATTCAAATTGTGTCTTATCAACCCAGAGTACAAATCTTGGTTGACCACTCATATATTCTTTTGAACCAATAAACGGCTTGATATAGTGAGAGAGTTCCGGAAACTCAGATACTGCCTCTTCACGTTCATCACGTGTGAAAATAAGCCCACCACCATCCGTAGGTTGACTACCCTTCACCATCTCTGGAAGCCCATTAATAGAACTAGCCTGTTTCGTAACAAATAAATCAGATCCCTCAATCAGATATGGACTGATGTTTCGGACTACCTGAGCAAAACCACTTGAATCTATAATATGCTTGTCGGCACGGCTCAAAGAAGCACTTTTTTTTGAAATCAAACCGATAATTGCGACTATCACTCCTGCATTTTTCTTAGCGTTATTTTTCCAAGGAAATGATTGATATGCAAAACTAATCGTTACCCTAGACAATAAGTATCCCCATAAAGGTGCTACTTGTTCACCCTGACTAATTGAGTTAGTGGTAACAAATGCAAAAGCGCTACGACTATCTACGATATAATTTGCAGCAAGAAAGAACCAACCTGAAATGTAATCCAAACTAGAGTACGACGGAATTGTATCCTTTAACAATTCAGTAAGGTCGTTCTTCTGACTGTTATTTTGCATTGACGATCCGAGGTAAGGAGGATTCCCGAACAAATATGATTCATCACCCTCGCTGTGAGGCATGATATCATTCCAGTCTAAATGCAACGCATTACCATTTATGATTGCCCCTGCATGTTGAAGAGGCAACGTTGGACGAACGGCATCACTAACCTCGTCATGAAGTTTGACATTCATTTGATGTTCAGCAATCCATAAGGAGAGACGCGTTACATCGCACGCAAAGTCTTCAATTTCAATCCCGTAAAACTGATTTAAAGTCACAGACGGTACGTACATTGTGGCAACGCCAAGGTTGTTTAACTCTTTCAAAATATCAATTTCAAGCTGTCGCAATTCTTTGTACGTGATAATCAAGAAATTACCTGACCCACAAGCCGGATCCATAAATTTGATATTACCAATGCGGTTATACAGCTTCTGAAGCTTATCCTCATTACCTTTGGCTGCTTCAAAATCATCGCGAAGTCCATCCAGAAAAAGCGGTTTAATCACCTTCATGATGTTCGGAACTGACGTATAGTGCATACCGAGGTGACTGCGGCTGTCTTCACTGGCAACAGCCTGAATCATGGATCCGAGGATGTCCGGATTCACTTGATTCCAATTCAGCAATTCACCAGCATCAATGATTAATTTTCGAGACTTAGAACTAAACTCCAAGGATTCGTGAGGATTTTTAAATAGGTCACCATCAACATATGGAAAATCATTAAGCCACGATGGTGTGTCGGCCGGACGTTGCGATTTTTCAAAATCAAGCACACCAAATAACTGACTAACAAACGCATCAAAGTCACTCCCATCTTCTTGGGTCATCTGCTTAACTCGATTAGTAAATAAATTGTCCACAAAAATGTTAGTATCTTCCGCAAACAAGCAGAACAGCACACGAATTAAGAACAGGTTTAGTCCTTTACGCGACGCATCCGGATTATCCTTAACTACAACGTCGTAGAGCTTAGCAAAACGTTTGGCAGCACGAACATCAGCAGGATTTTCTTTGTCAAAATCAGCCTTCTCAATTCCGTTCCACGCCAAGAAGAACTCAAACTTTTGAGGTAATTTTGAAAACTCGATATCCAAGGTGTCGTCGGTCTTTGTATCTTTAGCCAGTAGCTGCTTGTAATCAGTGACGATGACGAATCGCGGTTTTGTTCCCAACTCATTTACGCGGGCCTGAACATCCACATACGCCTGCATTAAATTTGAATCAGTCTGCTTGAAGTAAAGCTTATTCTTTAAATAAACTTCACCCGGTTCCTTTGATAGGTTATTCAAGCCCTTTCTCAACTTAGTAATCGTTGCCTTGGGGATTTTTTCATACACACTTAAAAAATCATAGACGAACTCTTCGTGATTTGGTTCGTTAATGATTGATTGGATTTGATCTTCATATTCGGTAATTGCCATGTCGGTTCCTCCACCCTGTACTTGATACACTTTCCCTTATTACATTATCCGCAACATTCTGTGAATGCACAAGGAACGAATTCTAAAAAAAAATCGTGGAGATCCTCAATCACTTCCAAGTGACTGAAGACTTCCACGATTCTTAGTGAGACTGTTGATAGGAAATCTTTCAGATTCGCCACCAATTCATCCATTTTATAAGCTCACAAATACTGTTAAATCAATATTACGATTTCATTTTATATAATTTTCTATTCCCATTCAATTGTCGAAGGTGGCTTACTCGTAACATCGTACACGATGCGGTTAACGTGATCGACTTCATTGACGATCCGCACTGAGATCTTTTGTAAGACATCCCATGGAATACGTGCAAAGTCGGCGGTCATACCGTCGATTGATGTTACGGCCCGAATACCAACGGTGTAATCGTAGGTCCGGCCGTCACCCATGACACCGACTGACTTGATGCCTGGTAATACGGTGAAGTATTGCCAGATTTCACGGTCCAAGCCGGCTTTTTTGATTTCATCACGTAAGATAAAGTCACTATCGCGCACGATTTCTAACTTATCTTCCGTAATCTCACCAATAACCCGAATTCCGAGACCAGGGCCTGGGAATGGTTGACGCCAAACAAGGTCAGACGGCATCCCTAACTTTTCACCGAGTTCCCGTGCTTCGTCCTTAAATAACGTCCGTAGCGGTTCAATCAACTTGAACTGCATGTCTTCTGGCAAACCACCAACATTATGATGTGACTTGATTGTTTGGGCCGTTGAAGTCCCACTTTCAATCACATCGGTGTAGAGAGTCCCCTGTGCGAGGAATTCCATCCCGTTTAACTTCGTGGCTTCTTCATCAAACACTTGGATAAATTCGTTACCAATGATCTTACGTTTCCGTTCAGGATCACTGACACCAGCCAGCTTGCTTAAGAATCGATCCTTAGCATCAACTTTAATGATGTTCAAGCCGAACTTACCTTCCAGGCTCGCCATGACTTGATCGGCTTCGCCCTTCCGCAACAAACCGTGGTCAACGAAAATACTTGTTAATTGCGTTCCAATGGCCTTGTGCAATAACACACCGACGACACTGGAATCAACCCCACCGGAAAGTCCCAGTAAGACCTTTTTGTCGCCAACTTCAGCGCGGATCTTTTCAATCTGCATATCAATGAAGTCATCCATTGACCAGTTAGCTTCAGCTTGGCAAACGTCAAAAGCAAAGTGCCGTAAAATATCATTACCGTAGTCCGTATTCCGAACTTCAGCATGGAATTGAATCCCATATAACTTCCGGTCAACATCTTGAATTGCCGCAATCGGGCAGTTCTTAGAAGTGGCCACCACGTCAAAACCATCAGGTGCCTGAGTAACCAAGTCACCATGACTCATCCACACTGACTGCTCAGCTGGCGTGTTCTTAAATAGGGTCGCCGAGTCACTCGTCACGTCAATGTTCGCCTTGCCGTATTCACGGTTATCAGCTGATTCGACCTTCCCGCCCGCAAGCGTGTAGGTCATCAGTTGCATGCCGTAACAAATCCCCAAGATTGGTAAGCCCAACTTGAAAATCTCCGGGTCAACCCGAAAGGCGCCATCATCGTAAACACTGTTGGGGCCACCAGAAAAGATAATACCTTTCGGGTGACGGGCCTTGATTTCTTCAGCGGTGATCGTGTTCGGAAGTAGTTCCGAATAAACGCCGAAATCACGAATGCGCCGGGTAATCAATTGATTATACTGACTACCGAAATCCAATACCAAAATGGAATCGAAAGACGCGGTATCCGTTTTTGCCAAGTTGTTCACTCCTTTGGATTAATTAATGCTCAATAGGTCTATCATACTGATTTCTAAACGTTCGGTCAACCAGTATGAGAAATTTCTTAGGTGCTAATATTTGCGGAAATACACGGCATCAATCACATGATGCGCAACTTTGTGCAAAATTAAATCCGCACGATTACGGGTTGGCAAGATATAATCATTCAAGTTTTTCAAGTTAACCTCTTCCCAAACACGCTCGGCCATCGCCATCGCGTCCTTCGGATCACCGATCGCCCAAGGATAGAAATAATTCGTCGGATCCTGGAAAGCCGTTTTCATCAGGGCCTTGAAGCGTTCTAAGTACCAATCTTCAATTAAATCGGCATCCGCATCCACATACACTGAGAAGTCCGTAAAATCACTAATGTAGATCGCCTGATTGCTTGGCAATTGCAACACGTTAATCCCTTCAATAATCAAAATGTCAGGATGCGTGATCACGTCAAAGCGGTTTGGCACAATATCATAAGTCTGATGAGAGTATACCGGGGCCTTCGCTAACGGCTTTCCGCTCTTCACATCGTTCAAGAATTGGATCAGCCGCGTCATATCATAGCTTTCCGGAAACCCTTTACGTTCCATCAATTGCATCTTTTTGAGCTCGGCATTCGGGTATAAGAAACCATCCGTCGTAATCAATTGCGTCCGCCGGTCTGGATATAAATATTTAAATAGAATCTCTAATAACCGTGCTGTGGTGGTCTTGCCAACTGCCACACTTCCAGACACTCCAATAATAAAGGGTGATTGGCGGTTCTGGCGGTGTAAAAAAACGGACTCCGTTTCCCGCCATGACAAGTAGTGTTCATACTTGGCCTGCAACAAATGCGCAAACGGCATATAAATATCACGGACATCGTCGAGACTAATCCGGTCATTAAACGCCTCAATTTCGTGCAAATTGGCTGCGGTCAATGGTACTTGATGCTGATTGTTACGATAAAATTGCTTCCACTGTTCACGTGAGAAGCGATAATAGTTCATCTGATCTTCCATGATTTCTGTCTGCCACCATTACTAAATTAATGGGTTGATTATAACATGAAACCCTTATCAAACGCTGATTAAAATTCAAATTAACCGGATTCCTAATTGATAGCCAATAACCATTAATAGCTCGATACTAGTTAACGCTGACCTAGTACCGAGCTATGCTACTGTATCTTATTCGATTTTCAGTTGTGCCGCGACCTCACGAGCCTGACCAAATAACGTCGTAATAATTTCCTTGACTGGCCGAATTGTCGTCATCATCCCCGCCACTTCGCCAGCCATGGGCGTACCATGTTCCATATCGCCATCTTCAACGGCTTTCGCAAATGAACCGTCCGCTAACGCGTGTAATTCTGCTACCGGCGCGTTAGTTTGCTCCAATTGCAAGTATTGCGCCAACATCGGGTTAACTAGCGCCCGTACCGGATCGCGCTGGCTGCGGCCAGTCACGATTGTATCCGTGTCACTGGCAGCCAATACCCGTTGCTTATAACTAGCTGGAACCGGGCACTCCTCAGCTGTCAAAAAGATCGTGCCACACTGCACACCCTGGGCGCCCAGCGCAAACATCGCCGCAATCGAGCGACCATCACCGACACCACCAGCACCAATCACCGGAATATCAACAGCGTCCACGACTTGAGGTAATAATGCCATCGTTGACGTTTGACCGATATGTCCGCCTGATTCTTGACCTTCAGCAACCAACGCATCTGCACCGGCCGCCACCATCTTATGGGCATGGTGGACCGAAGCAATCACTGGGATCACTTTAATACCGGCCGCGTGTAACGGCGGAATATATGAAGTCGGGTTACCCGCACCAGTCGTCACGACCTTGACCCCCTCATCAATGATGACTTGGGCCAGTTCTGGACAGTTCTTCATCTGTAACATTAAATTGACACCAAACGGCTTATCCGTCAGCTTGCGGGTCTCTTGGATCTCTGCTCGCAACTGTTCGGCAGATAACCCCGCTGAACCTAAAACACCGAGTCCCCCAGCTTCCGAAACCGCCCCGACTAATTCATGGGTCGCAATTCGCATCATGGCACCAGAAAAAATGGGATATTGAATACCTAACATTTCAGTGATTGACATCGTCGTTTCCTCCTCAGGTCACTAACAACCGTTCTAACTAGTTGTTAGTATTTTCACGATATTGTGTGCCTAGTCAGCATTAAGGCCATTGTCTCTCACCGACTACTGCACTTGATGAGTTAATTTTAACGCTTATTCCATCGTTATGATAGCGTTTTCTTAGTTATTCCGACACAAGTCCCCAACTGTTCCACTACTGATCATCCTGACGCACCTTAAGATTTCCTTCACAAGTAAAACTAAAAAAAGTACCACTCCAGGTGAATGGAGCGGTACTCACTGTCTTAAACTGACTTAAACTTTTGCTTCATTTAATGTATACAAGGCGTGGTTCACCCGCGCTAGTAACGGTGACAAGCTACCCACCGCGACTAGCGTTAGCTCGTGCATGGCCCGTGAACAGATTGTATATAATAGTTGCCGTTCATCTTCACGTTGGTAATTTTCCTGATTAGCGTTCCACACGATGACCGCGTCAAACTCCAACCCTTTTGCTAAGAAAGACGGGACTACAATGACACCAGGAGCCAAGCGTTGATTTTCAGTTTGAATCAACGTGACCTGCTCACCACGAGCTTTCAGGGCCTTCGTGAGCGCCTCGCATTCTGCTAAGGATTTCCCGATAATTGCCGTCGTATCACGTTCAGAATCGTTCATCGCTAGCTGATCAACGACTTGATCAACCCCTGCTTCAAAGTTAGGCGTCACAACGACATTTGGCAAGTCGCCCTGACGATCAAAAGCCGTGACGGCTTCACCATTGACTAAAATTTCCTTGGTGAAATCAGTAATCTGTTGCGTTGACCGGTACGATTTAGTCAATTGCACGACCCGCGTCTTTTCAGGGTCAAATAATGTGGCCAATTCATTGATCAGCGAATGGCTGTTTTCCTTGGTAAAAATCGCCTGGTTCAAGTCACCGAGCATTGTGAAGCGGGCTTGAGGGAAGCTAAACTTCAGGAACGCTAGCTGAAAGGCGTTGTAATCTTGAATCTCATCCAAGAAGACAAACCGGATGTCACGCTGCCCGTGCTTTCCGGTCATTAAGTCATGCAGGTACATGTAAGCTGAGACCGTTGTTAACGAGATATGACGTTCCTTAATCTCGGCTAGTTTCCGTTCAACCGTAGCATCCCAGTCAGCAGCTGAGATACCGTGATCAGCCAACTTGATGATCTTCGGTACTTCGCGTAAGAAATGCGCGTACTGCATGTTGATGCTCAAGAAACGGTTACGCACGATTTGCGTCCGGGCTTTTCCTAAGCGTTGCATCACAATTTTACGTGCTAAGAATTTAAACTCTTTATCGCCATTCTTAAATTCCCGCGGCTGATTGCCATATAATTGATTGATCTCTTCGCGTGATAAGTCTTGAACCGCTTCTTCGACCCACTTGGAACGCATCTCCGATTCAACCTTGCGATTCAAAATCTTGATTAATTCTTCCTTAGTTGCTGATAACCGGTTCGCTAAGTGGTAGTTTTCGTTGAAAGAGTAGTAAATCGATTTAATCTTTTCCCGGGAAATAATCACTTCATCGTTCAACGTAATGTTACGGAAACGCATGTCCGCTTGTTCCAAATGTCGGCCATACGTTGTAACCGCGTTGAAAAATGCGAGGCTACCTTCCAACTTCGTAATCTTTGCCATCTGCGGTGTATTTTCAGTTTCAAACCGCTGCTGTAAAGTTTCAACTTGCATGTGTGGTAACCGGTACGATGCGTATTGGAAATAAGTCATCTGAACCATGTTTTGTTCACCCAGTTCGGGCAATACTTGGTTAATATAATCATTAAAGAGTTGATTTGGTGAGAACAAGATGACTTGTCCGGCCGTCAAATTACCCCGGTAACGATACAACAAGTATGCGACCCGTTGTAAAACGGACGAGGTCTTCCCGGAACCGGCCGCCCCCTGCACAAACAGGAGGTCAGAACTCGTATCCCGAATAATGGTATTTTGTTCCTTTTGAATCGTCGTCACGATACTCTTCATCTTCACATCGGACTTTTCATCCAACACTTCTAGTAACATCGAGTCACCAACGGCTTCATCAGTATCGTAGACTGTCACGATCTGGCCATTCTCAACCATCAACTGCCGCTTCAACTTCACATTAACGGTCTGTTCACCATCCGGAGTCTGGTACGTCACGTGCCCTAACCCACCGTCATAATAAATACTGGAAATAGGCGCTCGCCAGTCGTAGATCAAAAAGTGATCCGGCGTGTCAGAAAATGAACTGAGTCCGATATAAATCGTCTCAGGCTTAGGCTCACCAGTCTCATGAAAATCGATCCGCGCAAAATAAGCATTCTTTTCCAACTTTTTTAACGTCGATAATTGCTTAGTCGCGTGCTTCCAACTATTCTGCCGCTCATCCATCATCTGTTGTTGCTGCCGCACGGATAATCCGGTCTCCATCATGCCTTCGTAACTATCCGTTTTTATATTGATGTTATTCAGCAAGTCACGTTTAATATCGGCCTGATCTTTTTCCGAGCGCGTAATGGTTTGGCTTTGTTGCTCTTCAGCCACCTTAATTTTCGCAACCACATGATCTAAGTGTTCCTGTTCTGCAGCTTTAATTGACTTAGCCATTGAACGCCCTCCATTCCTAAATATCGAACAATAATTTTATCACTATCGGCGGCCCGACTCAATTAATAACCCATGGCAGCCGCCAGTTTTTGATTTTTTATGTAAATTTGTTTGAACATTGGTCTATCAAAGTTACGATTGTGTTAAACTGGAAGAAATGTAATCGGTTACATCTGTTTTTCAACCCGCAGACGCTTATAATAAATGCAACTTAAATTGGAGGTGGCGCCGTTGGTCAATTTAATAGCCATTTTAACCCATTTAGAACAAAGTATCGTCCCACTATTAACTACGCTTGGTAGTTGGTCTTACATCTTATTATTCGCCGTTATCTTTCTTGAAACGGGCATGGTCGTTTTCCCATTTCTTCCCGGCGAATCATTGATCTTTCTCACCAGCACGATGGCTGCAACTCACAGCGACGCCCTCAGTATTCAGATTCTGGTGCCAGTATTCTTTGTGGCTGCTGTAATTGGCGACACTGTCAATTTCGAAATTGGCCGCCATCTGATTCGCTTACCGTGGTTGCAATGCCACCTCCCCCAATCCAAGCAACAACGCGCACAACAATTTTTTGCTAAGTATGGCGCGAAAGCTGTCATGTTTGGCCGCTTTGTTCCACTCGTGCGGACCTTTGTCCCGCTGAGTGCCGGGGCCGCTAAAATGCCGCAACCGACCTTCGCTATCTGGAACTTAGTTGGCGTTGGTATCTGGGTCAGTGTCGGCTGTTCACTCGGTTACTTCTTTGGCTCGATCAGCTTCGTACAAAACCACCTCTCGCTCTGTTTTCTAGGAATTATGGCCGCCGCGCTCATTCCAGCCACAGTGGTTGCGCTGATTAAGACCTGGCGACAACGGACAACACTCAATCTCAAATAAGCGCCACACACAACACGGTTGATCTGCAATCGTGTTTTTTTATTGCTTCTCGCTTTGAAAGGCATATCTTTCCTTTTCAAAACCACTCAAAAAGTGTATCCTTTCAATGACTTATTCGAGTGGAGGGATTCTATGCAACCAATTCAATTAACTGCCTATCAATCTGACTGGCAAAAGCAAGCAACCGAGTATCAAACCTTGTTACGCCAGCAATTACAGGCGAATCTATTAAAAAGTAGTCACGTGGGTAGTACGGCCATGCCCCAATTATTAGCGCGTCCAACAATTGACTTGGCGTTGCTTGTTAAAGATCAGGCGGCTGCCGTAGCTACGTTACACGCACGACCGGTCGCTGGAACGACGCATACTTACGCGACGCAATTAGCTGCTAACGACATCCACGTGATCATTACAACTGATGAACAGCATTATCAGCAATTGCTCACTTTCCGGGATTATCTCAATGCGCACCGGACAGACGGCCGCAAGTATACTGCCATTCGCGAAAAAGGTGTGCGCAATGGACAAGCCGATCTCGCAGCCTACCTACAAATGAAAGCAGCATTCATGGCAAGCATCAATGACAAGGCCCAAGACTGGTTAGCCACTAAGGATCAGCATGAACACCACGACCGGACCGTCCGTGCAGAACTCGTCAACATGTGCCTTATCACCAATCCAGCGACCGGCGATGTCCTGGTTGAAAATAAGATTGACGCACAGTGGTCGGGGTTAACTTTTCCTGGCGGCCATGTTGATCGCGGTGAATCACAAGTAACCGCGATGAAGCGTGAAGTATTAGAAGAAACCGGCTTGCACGTCGATCAATTAAAATTAGTTGGCACCGTAACGTGGGTCGAAAATGCGGACGGCGACGTGTCGCTTGGTACCTTATACACCACTAGTCACTATCACGGTGATTTGCTAGCCGGCTCATACGAGGGGGCCATTAGTTGGCAACCATTGAGCCAACTGACGCCTGACAAATTAGCCCCTGGTGTCGACCAAATCCTGAAAGTTTTCACCGATGCACATGCTAGCGAAGCTTTCTGGGGCTTTGATGATGATCAGCTCCGTGTGTACTAAAACGAATCGAGGTATTTATTCATGGATCAAGTTTCCTTAGTCATTATTTTATTAGCCGCATTATTAATTCCGCTTATCATGGCTAAATTCAAAATCAACAGTTTGCCAACGGCCGTCATGGAAATCATTGTCGGTATCGTAATTGGCCCCAGCGTGTTTAACTTTGTGAACACCTCTGACCTTATCTCACAACTCTCAACGATTGGCGTCATCGTCCTGCTGTTCTTAAGTGGACTTGAAATTGACTTTAGCCTATTTAAGAAGCGGCTCACGGCGTTAACACCTTTAGAACAAAAAAACGCGGTCAACACACCGAAATATTCGCCAGTTCGACTTTCGGTGTACGCCTACAGCACAATTATTGTTCTATCGCTGTTACTCGCCGCTGCTTTTAAAGTCAGCGGCCTCTTCAGTGATTTCTGGCTTGCCGCGATTTTATTTGGCACGATTTCACTTGGTATTGTAATTGCAGCTTTAAAAGAACAGGAATTGCTTAGTAAGGCTTTCGGACAAACGATTCTGCTCATCTCGGTCTTTGGTGAACTTGTACCGATGATGGGACTGACGCTCTATGCATCCGTCTACGGCAGTAACTCACAAAGTCTCTGGTTACTATTACTCATTTTAGCCGTTGCCGCACTATTACTCTTACGGTTCAAACCATTCTTCCGCTTCTATCAAAATATTAACAAATCGACGACACAACTAGATATTCGGTTAGCCTTCTTCTTGATTGTAACGATGGTCACGGTGGCCGAATCCGTCGGTGCTGAAAACATCCTGGGCGCTTTTGTGGCCGGAATCGTCTTGAAACTCTTGAACCCTAGTGAAACGACCCGCGAACGCTTGGATGCTATTGGTTACGGCTTCTTCATCCCGATTTTCTTCATTACGACTGGCGTCGATTTGAACTTACGGACCTTATTAACAAGTGGCAAAACCTTACTATTAATTCCACTATTTTTCTTAGCATACATGGTTGCCAAGATTGGCGGCTACTGGGTCCTAAAGTTACGGTTCAAGCAAGCCAATGCTTTAGCCGGTACCGCGCTGACTGCAACGACAATGACAATGGTATTAGCCGTTCTTCGAGTTGCCAAGTCAATGAAGACAATTACTAGTGACCAGTCCGGCGCTTTCTTACTCGCAGCGCTACTCACTTGTGTCATCTCACCCCTGATTTTTAACAAGTTTTATTCAGCTGAAAAAGAAGACCTGGTCAAAACAGCGGTCCACTTTATCGGCGCTAACTTAAGCACCGTACCCGTTGCACAACAGCTACGAAAAGGCTGGTACGACGTGTCAATGTACACGAATCATCCTGAGAATTATCAAACCTACCACGCGCAAGTGCCAGTGACCTTAATGGAAAACTTCACAGCCCAGGACTTACAGGATCACGGCGTCTTTGACACGGATATTTTGGTACTCGGCCATATTGATGCCGAACGTAACTACGAGCTTGCTAAAGCCGCCAAAGCATACGGTGTACGGCGGATCATCGTTCGGTTTGAAGACCGCAATGTGCTCAACGAACATGAAGATGAACTCCGAGAGCTAGGCGTCGAAGTCTACAATACACCAGAGGCCAACATTACTTTACTGCGCGCCTTAATTGAATCACCGTCAACCTTGCTATTGCTCAATGATACTGAAAACAGCATCTACGAAGTCCGGGTCCTCAACCATCTCTATACTGATGTTCAAATTAAGAACTTACAGTTTGCTCAGGATATTACCATTAGTCAAGTCATACGTAATCGGAAACTGATCGCGCCCAATGGAAATACGACGATTATGTACGGTGACCGCTTAATCTTTACCGGGAATAAGCAAACGGCCGCTCAGATTCGACAAGCCTTAGCAACTGCTAATTAATCGCAGTGCATTTTATGGTAAACTAAACACATTATGGCTTAGTTTTGAACACCAAGTAGAGGAGTAAATAATGGCAACTTTTTCCGTTTACATGATTCGTCATGGTCAAACTTACTTTAACAAGTACCGCCGAATGCAGGGCTGGTGTGATTCCCCCCTCACAGCTGTCGGCGAACAGGACGCTCGCAATGCAGGTAAAATGCTCAACGGTATTGATTTCGATGCCGTTTACGCCAGTGACATGACGCGGGCAATGCGCACCGCAGAATTAATTCTTCCTGCCAGTGGCAATACCGATTTGACGGTTCAACCAATGGCTGCCTTCCGTGAAGCCTTTTATGGCTATTTTGAAGGTGATGATACGTCGCAGACCTGGTTCATGGTTGGTGCGCCCCATCAAGCACCTAGTTTGTCCGCAATTATTGAACAATACGGCATCGAAAAAGCCAAAGATTTCTGTAAAGAAGCTGACCCGTTCCATCGCGCCGAAAATAACGCCGAATTCTGGCAACGGGTCAATGGCGGTCTCGATACGTTACGTGCTCACCATCACGACGGGGACAAAGTTTTGGTCGTCAGCCACGGCAATACGATTTACAGTATTGCTGCTCGTTTTGCCGCACTGACCTCACCAGCACGGCCCCAAAATGGGAGCGTCACGAAATTCACAATTAGCGACAACGATGTGACGTTAGACTACTTTGGCCGCAAAGACCATCTCGACTAAATAAGGAGAAACACATGGCTCAATTTTCAATTTACTTTGTTCGACACGGACAGACTTTTTTCAACTTATATAATCGCATGCAAGGCTGGTCTGACTCGCCGTTAACTGAATACGGACAAGCCACCGCAACCAAGGTCGGTCAAGCACTAGCGAACACGGCTTTTGACTACTACTACAGCAGTGATTCTAAGCGGGCAATCGACACCGCTCAGCTCATTCGACAAGCGGCGGGTGCCACCGCCCAGCCCTTTAAAACACTGATGAACTTTCGTGAAGTTTTCTATGGTTATTTCGAAGGTGACGATTCAAGTCGGACCTGGTCACTAGTTGGCCGCCAATACGGGGTCACCAGCATGCACGAACTTCTTGAACACGTGCCTATCGATCAGACTCGCGACCTGATGCGTGAAATCGACCCTTGGCATGAAGCTGAAGACAACTCGATGTACTGGGAACGGATCAACCAGGGCTTTGACTACTTGAAAGCTCACCACGATCACCATCAAAAAGTCCTCGTGGTTACCCACGGCACGACAATCCGCAGTATGGTCGCACATTTTGCTCCTGAAATCGACATCACGAACGGCCCCAAAAACGGGAGCGTCACTCGCATCGACATCAATGGCGATCAAATTCGCGTCGTCGATTATGCGCAAGACTTAGCTGACGTGAAAGTCAATCAACACTTATAATTTTGCTCATCAAACAAAACGCTCGCAACCACTGACTGGTCGCGAGTGTTTTTATATTGGCTCTGAAATAACTGTTGTTGGTAATTAACTAAATACGTGATTACTGGCGACAGATATCTTTATTTGTATTTTAATCATGGGCTATTGAACAATTCGAATTGAAAAAGGTGCTCGCCATTGTTTGACTAAGCACCCGTAGCACTATTCGCAACATCAATTGACAGAGAACCAACTCGGCTATCTTATCAATGATGTCCTTAAACTTTGCTGGTTAAAGACGTGTTTGAAGAATTCAGGTATGCTACCCCAATTCAAACTATTTTTTCAAAAAAGCAAGCACGTTCTTCTTAGACGGTTTCATGCTTCCTGCTAAGAACGCAATTACGACTGCCACAACAGCAAACAAAAGTTCCCAGACTGACCAATTAAAAACTACCGTTAAAGCTAACATAATAGCAGCTGCAATTATCAAGACGCCATCTCTGGGGCCTAAATTCAGATACGGATACATCATCATCAGACGTCACTTCTTTCACTATTTGTTGTACTCAACCAAGACTATACACAGAATTACTGACGAAATTAAGAAACCCCTCCGAGAGGTAGTGCGTTGACCGGGTGTAACAAGAAAATTTTGTAAAGTCTTGGCAACAGTGCGTCTATCTCAGGTCGGAAGAAGTCTAAGAATAACCCAAATATTCATTTAACTTCTAAAGTTATTATAACACCGCTTTCATGCTTGTGGTCATTCTTTTATAAAAATATTGAAAAGCTGTTGGGGCTTCACTGATGAATCACAAACCCACTAACACCCCCCCAATCCTAACTCGTGACTTTGATACCAATAATGCCAATGACCAGCATTGCAATGAAGATCCACGTGATGGGTGCAATTGTATCTTTGAAGAAAACCAGGCCAACAATTATCGCACCGACCGCACCGATACCGGTCCAAATTGGATATGCAATACTCAACGGTAAGTGTTTGATTGCTAATGCTAAGAAGCCAAAACTCAAGACCATGCCAACTACTATGGCCGCAGCATAGCCAAAGTGACTGAACCCATTACTTAATTTCATCATCGTAGCCCATACCACTTCAAATAATCCAGCAATAATTAAATAAATCCACGTCATTATCAATTCCTCCTCAAAATAAAAAGGACAACGTCCACCCAACTTCCACAATGACCTAAGGAAGTTGGGTTAACGTTGTCCGGTGACAATTCATCTTAATATTTCAGTCCGCTATAGCAAACCTCATAGGCATGGTCAAGCTTACTCACCGCAAAGCATCCACTTTGTCAGTGGGGTCAACGGTGTCGGCAAAGCATCTAAAGCAAAGAAAGCCGCAGTACTCGTCTCATCGGTGGCTTGAATCAATTCACCACCCGTTGTATTGGCGCGATATAACGTGGTGACACTGTCAATAATGTCCCCGTTAGGATACTGATAGTGCATCTTGGGCCCACTATAGACATCGATCAGCGTTAACTCACCCACCGTCAGCCCAGTCTCTTCTTTCAATTCCCGTCGCGCCGTTTGCTGGACCGTCTCTCCCGGTTCAGTCGATCCAGCTGGCAAGCCCCAACAGTGGTTATCGGTTCGATAAATCAAGACAATTTTGCCAATCGAATTTTGGGCCATTAAAGCCGCACCGGCCACTACTAGCGGTTGGTGACCAACTCGCCGCCGCAAATCAAGCACGTAACCCATTTTTGATTCCTCCCTAATACCCGAAGTCGTAATATTTTGATTAGACATGTTATACTTAATGCAATCATAACACGTTAGGAGTGAGTGTATGTCTGAAACCAACGCTCAAAAAGTACAAGAAGTCATCATTGCCGGCATGTCTAAAACGGTCGCCAATTACGACTACGCCATGTCCGAGCTAGAAGCGCTCGTTGCAGCCAATAATATGCACGCGGCCCTGCGAATTGACCAAGGATTGGAAAAACCCAACCCGGCCACCTTCTTCGGCAAAGGTAAAGTTGTCGAAATCAAAGAAGTCGCAGCCGCCAACGATTTGCACATTATGGTCATCAACGCGGATCTGACCCCTAGTCAGGTGCGTAACTTAGAGGAACAAACGGACATTCAGATCATCGACCGTACTGGTCTGATCTTAGAAATTTTTGGTAACCGTGCGCGGAGCAAGGAAGCCAAATTGCAAGTTAAGATTGCCCAATTACAATACCAACTTCCCCGATTACGAACGAGTATCTCCAATCGCCTTGACCAACAGGCTGGGGCCGCTGCTGGTGGTGGCGGGGGCTTTACCAACCGTGGTGCTGGTGAAACGCAACTGGAATTAAATCGCCGGACAATTCAAGACCGGATCAGTCACGCGAAGCACGAACTTAAGGAACTCAATAAAGACGAAGTAGTGCGACGTTCACAACGCGATAAAGCTGGGCTCCCCAACGTCGCTTTAGTCGGTTATACCAACGCTGGTAAATCAACGACTATGAATGGTTTAGTGAAACTGTTCGGTAAGGGTGAAGATAAGCAAGTCTTCGAAAAAGACATGCTTTTCGCAACGTTAGATACAAGTATTCGTCAGTTAACCTTCCCTGACAATAAGCAGTTACTGCTCAGTGATACAGTCGGGTTTGTCAGCGACTTGCCGCATAACTTGATCAACGCCTTCCGTTCAACGCTAGCCGAAGCTGCCAATGCTGACTTACTCATTCAAGTCATCGACTACGCCGATCCCCATTACAAGGAAATGATGGCGACCACTGAAAAGACGCTCAAAGAAATCGGTGTGCACGATGTTCCTATGATTTATGCCTTCAATAAAGTTGATTTAACCGAAGCCGACTACCCGAACCAGCAAGATGATCAACTCATCTATACGGCGCGTGATGAGGCCTCACTACAAGCTTTGACCAGTATGATCAAAGCCAAAGTCTTTAAGAATTACGTGACAACAACGTTATTAATCCCGTTCAATGATGGTGAAGTAGTGGCTTACTTGAATGACCACGCCAACATTCTCAAAACGGATTACTTAGCTGATGGCACCCAATTAACAGTCGAACTCAACACTGTCGATGCCCAACGTTATGAAAAATACGTGGTGACACCTGCTTAAACGACTCATTCAAAAAGATGGCTCTAGGATTAACCGCCTAGAACCATCTTTTTTGATTTAACAATCAACCCACTCTGTTAATCGCCAAACCACTAGTGCCAATAGTGAACATCATTCAGTCACCATTAACGCGTGCAATTGCGCCAATAGTTCGGACTGCGACCGTCCTCGCCATTGACGTTGAAAAGCATAACTAGTCCCCTTCAGCATGGCAATTAACATATCAGCTTGAAACTCACATGCCGGTTTCGAAAGCGTTGGCTTCAAATCACGAACCAGTTGCGTTAATAGGTCACATAATTGTTGATAAAGTTCGCTCTGATAAAATTGACGGCGACCAGGTTCACCGGCCTCGACATTCATTAATAACGCCATGTTGTGCTCACGAATCGCTAAATATTCCCCAATAACATGATCAAAACGTGCCGCTTCACCTACCGAGGTCGTGGTCAAGTAGACTTGATTGGTTTTAATAAAAGTTGCGACTCGGTCCGTTACCAATGCCAAACATAGTGTACTTTTATGGGCATAGTGACGATACAACGTTCCGGGACCGATACCAGCGGCCGTCGCAATATCTTTCATACTAACGGTTTCGATTGAACGCGCGGCAAAGAGTTGTCGCGCAGCAGTCAAAATTTTCTGTTGGTTAATTTGTGCATCCTTTCGCATTCGACACACCCTCCTATTTACTTAAGTTCACCATACACTTTTACGCATCACTTGACAAACGGAGTGTACTCCGTTTAAGGTATAATTATACAATTTAAGGGGGAATTCACTACGTTTGTCTTTTTATCCGGATTACTAATCGGCATCTTCGTTAGTCTGATTGGTGGCGGAGGTGCTGCCCTATACCTAGGTGTCTTAACCAGTCAAGTAGGCCTTGCAACCGCGGTAGCCGTACCAACCTCCCTAATCGTCGCCTTACCAGCCTTATTCTTTGGTTTTCTAACACAGTTGAAAATCAAAAATGTCAATTTCAAGATTGGCAATCAAATGATCATTGCGGCCGTTCCCGGTATCATCGTCGGGACATTCAGCGCACAATTTATTCCCCAACAACTGTATAACTGGATTGTCGGGACAATTTTTTTGATTATGGGTGCGATGGTACTAATCAAGTATGTTCACCATTCTAAACAAACTACAGCCGGTCACCAACCTTGGCAAGCTGCCTTCTTTGGCCTTTTAAGTGGATTGATGGTCGGCATTGGCGGCTTAAGCGGTGGTGCGACCACGGCTGCCGGGTTAGCAATTCTTGGGCTAACGGCCGTTGAAGCCGCTGGTACTGCCACCTATGTGTTAACTGTTATGTCCACAATCAGTTTAATCGGCCATCTCTTTACTAGTACTTTTGCTTGGCAATCAGGATTGGTCCTCATGATTGGCGCAATTATCGGCGCAATCATTACACCACTCGTGATTCGCCATTTAAATTTAGATAAGGTCAACCGCGTATTAACGCCATTTCTTGGTCTTATTATTATTTATTTTGGCATCAAAATGTTTATATAAAGGCAGATAAAAAGTCACTTCAGGCAGTCGTAAACTTGAAGTGACTTTTTGATATCCCCTACTGAAAAAATTCATAATCATGTGTATACCAAGAACAACCTTCTCCAGCATGTTGGTGGCTAAGCTAACTGCCGACGACTGACTAGGTAAACAACGATGATCAATGGCAGCGTCACCATCATCACGGGATAAAACCACGCCATTGGTAATTGACTGCTAATCAGCCCGCCAATGATGGGGCCAAGTGACATTCCGAGATCTGTCTCTTATACACATCT
>NZ_JAKZEQ010000022.1:0-56841 GCF_022549155.1 Lactiplantibacillus sp. ME-2 | reverse complement strand
TTGCCAATCAGTTAGCAGCTTAATTTAGTTGTCCAAACTTGTGGGTTCACTTCATGCGGATTTCGGTTACGCCTTTTAAAATATACGAATCAGCTTTGAACTAATTTGTCTTTTCAATCAATTTCATTGCTGCATCGTAAGCCCGATCATTATCACTGATCTTATTAGCTAATTCAGTCTCGATCTTAGTCAGTGTCTGTTTATCGACCTTGCCATTGACCGTTAACTTGGCATGCTTTTGATACTGCTTGACCGCACTGGTGGTTGAATCACCAAAGTAGCCATTAACGGTTCCTTTAAAGTAACCTAAGGCTTGCAAGTACTTCTGGAACGTCTTGACATTGCTATTGACCTTGTCAGCTTGTAAATCACTGACCTTGCTAATAACCGTCAAGCTTGCATAACTCGGCTCATCAGCTTTAACATCAGGTGTCAAGCCCTTCTTGTTGATCCAAGTGCCGTTTGGTGTCAGCCACTTCGCGACCGTGATCTTCATCTCAGTCTTATCATTAAAAGTCGTCACCGTTTGAACGGTCCCCTTACCATATGACTGTGACCCGACCAGTTTAACACCTGCCGATTGATGCAAGGCTGCGGAGAAGATTTCAGCTGCCGAAGCACTCCCACCATCAATTAAGACGGTCGTTGGCTTCGTTTCTTTAAAGCCACCATCATACTTCTTGGACGCCGTGTATTTTTCGGTCGAACCATCGCGTGCTTGGACCTGCATGATCGTCTTACCATTCTTCAAGAAGATTGAGGCCATCTTCAAGGCAGCCGTCATCAACCCGCCAGGATTACCACGCATATCGATGACTAACTTCTTGGCCCCCTTCTTATCGAGTGCCTTCAACGCCGTCTTAAATTCCTTAGCAGTATTCGTCGAGAAGGTCGATACCGTAATATAACCGATCTTCTTATCGCCACCGACTAACTTATAATCAACGGTCGTCACTGGAATCTTAGCCCGCTTCAAACTTACGGTAAAGGTTTGACCACTGCGTTCAATCGTCAATTTGACCGTCGTACCGATCTTACCACGCATCATGCTAACGGCTTGTGTCAAGGTCTTACCGGCCACTGACTTGCCATTGACCGCCTTAATAATGTCCTTCGGTTTCAAACCAGCTTTCTTAGCTGGCGTACCAGCAATTGGTGAAATAATTTGAACATAGTTGCCAGATTTTTGAACCTGGGCACCAATTCCAGAAAACGAACTGTCGATCGTGTCATTCAAGCTTTCCGTCTCGCTCTTGTCCATGTACTCGGAAAATTTATCACCTAACGAATTGACCATGCCGTTAATGGCACCGTTGGCCAACTTATTCGCATTGACCGGTTTGTAGTAATTCTCATTGATCGTTTCATAAACTGATTCGATCTTTTTCATTGCTTTACTAGTCTGCTGCATACTGCTGAGCTGGGCATTGACTTGCCGACCAATCAGCCAGTACGTCCCACCAACCCCAATGCCTAATGCGACGACAATGGAAATAATATAGGTCCATAGACCAACGCGTCGCTTGGGCCGGGGCACTTTTTTTATGTGCGGATTAGTTTGTTTGGGTTCCTCTGGCATACCGAACGTCCTCTTTCCTACAAATTAATTTAAGCTTCACTTGCCAAATAGGCTTGCCACGCGTCATCAAAGACCGTCATCGTTGGCAAATAACCAGCGTTCAATTCCAAATATTGTGAGAGTTCGTGAAAATCTTTACTCTGCTTTGGAAACGATTGATCCAAAAACGCATTATTGGCAAATTCGGCAATGGCATCGGTACTGTCTGGGTTCCGTTGCGTCATCAAGAATGTATAAAATGTTTTATGCATGAATTCACTCCTTAGTCACTAGTTTTTGGAATATGCATTTCGAACTTGAACTGATTATTCTTCAAATCAAGCTTATCTACACTATAACGAACATCATGTTTACCAACTAATTTATTCAAGTAGAGGTCGATTGTCTTCTTCTTGGCATTCAACTTGACCCACTTAGGTGTCTTGTAATTATTATTAATATAATTAATCACAAAGCTGATTGGCAAGGACATCGTCCCGACCGATAAATTGGTTGCTTTCAACGAAATATTGCCGTTATCGATGACACTTGGTTGCATCGTGATCACAAACGACACGTTCTGACCCAGTACCTGCGTCGTTCCGAGCAAATAAGCGCCGGTAGACCGGACCACGAAGCGATATTTCATGTCTTGGCCCTTTTGTAGATTATTCAAATAATAACTCGCAAGGGCGTTTAATTGTTTTCGATTCATTGTAATCGGCACACTAGCCGCATCCGTATTGCTTGCAGCCGTCAAACTAGTGCTTTCGCTAGGCGATCGTAAGACCTGGGTGCCGACGTAAGCACCGGTGCCGACAATCAACGCAATCAAGACAACGGCGACCCATTTCCAAACATTGATTGGACCATTTGTCTTCGGATTTTTAGGTGCTGATGCCTGCTTGTTTCGTTGTGCTTCCCGCATCTCATTAACTCCCTATTTTTTGATTAACCACGCATCATGGGCCATCATGGTCTGATACAGTTTGGTTGTAAACACACGATACCCCCGCTTATTGGGATGGAAATTATCAGCAGTCGAAATCAAATCATTCGTCTTGTTTTCCGCCTCTAAAACGCCAGTAATGGCCTTTGAGCTGGTTAAGCTAGTTAAGGTCGTGGCACTCGCTGCTTTCTTCAACTTGCGAATCTGGGCTGCCGTCTTGTACTGGCCGTGTGACATGGTCCAATTGATATCCATAAAATACGTGTGCTTGTATTGACTAACCGTCGTCTGTGTCTGATCATTCCACTGGCTAATGTAGTGCGTGATCGACGTCACATTTGGAAAGTTCACATAAATTGGATTATAGATGCTAAAGACAAAAACTGACGCAGTGCCATTCAAACTTTGTAATTTATTAAATAATTTAGTTAGTTTATTCGCATATAAAGTTTGCGCTTTAGCAACCGTCGCGTTATTTTTGGCCGTATTGTTAGAAGTTAGGGACCCTTCGAGCGTTTGCAAGAGGTCGTTACCGCCAACCGTCACGGTAATCACATCCGCCTTGGCAATTTTCTGTTGTAACACTTTCAACTTATTAATGCGTGCTAAAATCTGGTCACTCCGATCACCGGACTTACCAGCGTTCGTGGTCGTCACCTTCAGCTTTTGCTTAGTCGTCAACGTTTTTTTGATCTGACCAACGTAGCCACCCTCGGACTCATCGCCGACCCCTTCGGTTAAGGAGTCACCGACCGCGACCAAGTTGATTTTCGCCTTTTGGGGCGTCTTCTTGGCAGTGGTCTTTTTAGTCGTTGTTGGGGTAGTCGTCGCCGATTCATTTTGCGGATACAGCAGATAATTGACCCCGAAAAACACCCCGACCGATAACACCGCCACCACTAAAATGATTTTGATGGTTTCTTTAACTTTGGACATTGGCATCCAACCTTTCTTCACCGTTGAGCAGTCCATTTAATCAGAGCTAACTCATCTTTGAACAATAAAATGGTCACCATCCCCTGTTGGGACGATCACCATTTGCCATTAGTGCTCGTAGACAAGTCGCCTGTGGGACACCGCTCACTTTACGCTGGCGCTTGCGTATGATATTCCACGGCAAACGCACCCGGGCCACCATGGGTCGCAATAATTGGCACCGTTGGTTGAACACTGATCTTGAGACTTGGTAAAGCCGCTTGTAGGCGCGCCCGATATTCTTCCACGCGCTCCGTGGCGCCAACGTGAGAGATTGCAACTTCGGCGACGTTCGGCGTTGCAATAATATCGTCGAGAACCTTATCAAAAAACTTATTAATCGCCTTAACACCGCGCCCCTTCATCTTCACATCTAGGGTGCCGTCATCAACTTCCAAGGCAATCTTAACATTCAGTAGCGTACTGATTGCCCCCGTCAGACGACTGATTCGACCACCAGCAACGAGGTTATTCAGGGTCATTACGCCCATGAATAGCTTGGTATGGGCCTGAGTCGCATGAATCTGATCGATGACCGCCTGTTTGTCAGCACCACTCTGGGCTAACTTAGCAGCAGTCAAAACTTGAAAGGCCATCGCACGGTCGGTCGTCCGAGCGTCGATCACGGTGACATCGGTCTTCGTAATCGAAGCCGCTTGTTCCGCCGTGTGCACTGTTCCTGAAATGGCTTCGAGCATATTGATACAAATCACACTCGCGCCATCCGCACCTAACTTATCAAACGTTTCAATGAACGTTCCGAGTGCCGGTTGGCTCGTCTTTGGTAAAGATTTAGCCGTTGCCATCTTGTCAATAAATTCTTCACGCGTAATCGTTTCATCTTCCACGTAAATGGTGCCATCGATCATGACAGTCAACGGAATCACGGTAATATCGTATTTTTTTACCTCGGCATCCGTCAAATTTGCCGAAGAATCGGTCACAATCTTGATTTTCGTCATACTTTGCCACGCTTTCTTATACTTGTAACGTTTAAACGATCGTTACAATAAAATTAATGCTTTCAGTATAGCAGAAATCTGCCTGAGTTTCACGGTTGCCACTGAATTAACGACGGCGGAAATCATCAAATTCGTACGGATATTGATTTTTCTCATCCACCGTCCCAATTTGTTGGCTCACCAGCTGCCACTGCGTGTAATCTACGGCCGGCATCCAAGTATCACCATCAAACCTTGCGTTGATACGCGTCCGATATAAATAATCGGCCACCGGTAACACGGCTTCAAACACCACCGCACCACCAATGACAAAAATCGGTTCATCCGGATGGGCAGCCGCGAGTGTTTGGATCGCCGCCACATCTGCTAGTTGATGGACTTCCGGTGGCAACTTTAAATCAGACTGACGTGAGAGCACCCAATTGGTCCGCCGTGGGAGCGGGCGTTTAAAGCCCGCAAAAGTCTTGCGCCCCATCACGACATGGTGTCCGGTCGTCAGCGCTTTGAACCGCTGCATATCTGCTGGTAAATGCCAGGGAAGCTGGCCCTGGTTGCCAATCAGGCCATTTTGATCTTCTGCCCATATCAATGCAATCATTGCGGCCTCCTAAATCGCGACCGGCGCTTTGATTGCCGGTGCGGGATCATAACCACTGAGCTTAATGTCACTCATTTGGTAATCAAAAATACTGTCATGAGCCCCACTTAAAGTCAGCTGGGGTGCTGGCCGAGGTTGCCGGGTCAACTGCGTTTTAACTTGTTCCACATGGTTAGTATAAATGTGCGCGTCACCCAACGTGTGCACGAACTCGCCCACTGCTAGGCCCGTCTCCTTAGCAATCAGATGTGTTAGTAACGCATAACTCGCAATATTGAATGGCACACCTAGGAAGACATCGCCTGAACGTTGGTAGAGTTGGCAAGAGAGCTTACCATCCGCGACATAGAATTGAAACAGAGTATGACACGGTGGTAACGCCATGTTCGGCACATCTTCTGGATTCCAAGCGGAAACGATTAACCGCCGCGAATCCGGATGCGTCTTGATCATTTCAATCACATTGGCAATTTGATCGATCGTCTTTCCCTGACGCGTTTGCCAGTGACGCCATTGCGCACCGTAAACGTCACCCAAATTACCATACTTGGCCGCAAACGCGTCGTCTGTCAAGATCTGGTCATCAAAGGTCTGCATCTGAGCTTGATAAATCGACGCAAAATCGGGATCATCTAGCCGGCGGTGTTCAAAATTCGTCATATCAGGGCCGTCATAATCGGCACTCGTAACCCAATTTTTGAACGCCCATTCGTCCCAGATATGGTTGTGATGTTGCAATAAATACTGAATATTCGTATCACCATGCAAAAACCATAGTAATTCGCTCTTGATCAGGCCAAAGGGAACTTTTTTGGTCGTCAATAACGGGAAACCTTGACTCAGATCAAAGCGCATCTGATAACCAAACACACTGTATGTTCCCGTGCCGGTACGGTCATCCTTATACGTGCCGTGTTCTAAAATGGTGCGCGCGAGTTGTAAATAACTATCTTCTAACATGCGATCATCCTTTCAGGCTTCTGCATACTGGCTGAGGTAGTCCCAGCGATCCATCTTCTCATCAATCGTTTGTTCCGTCTTAGTCAATTCTTTTTGCAAATCAGCCAACTTGCCATAATCACTGGCATTGGCAGCCATCGCCGCTTCGATCTCACTCTTATGGCTATCCAATTGCTCGATAACCCCTTCGATCTTGTCGTATTCGAGCTGTTCCGCGTAAGTCAGCTTGACTTTGGCTTTCTTGGCCAATGGTGCGGTCGAGTCATCCGTGACCGGCTTAGCCGTAGTTTTTATCGCAGTGGCCTTGGCTGCGGGCTTGGCCGCGTCTTTTTGATCCTTCAAATAACTGGAGAAACGGCCAGAATAGCGTTCAATATGCCCCTGACCATCAAAAATCAGTAGTTTCGTGCCGACCTTGTCCAAAAAATAGCGGTCATGGGAAACGGTGATGACGGTCCCGGCAAAATCATCGAGGTAGTTCTCCAACACCGTTAACGTACCAATATCCAAATCATTAGTCGGTTCGTCCAATAAGAGGACGTTCGGCTGTTGCATCAACAACTTCAGCAAGTATAACCGGCGCTGTTCGCCCCCAGATAACTTGCGAATCAGCGTGCCGTGCATCGAACGTGGGAACAGAAACTCTTCTAGTAACTCAGTCACTGAAACATGCTCGCCCTGCTTATTCAAGACCGTCTCACCGACATCTTGCAAGTAATTAATGATGCGCTTGTCGCCCGGAATCGGTTCGGTCTGTTGAGTATAATAGGCCATCTTGACGGTCTCACCGATCGTCACGGTCCCACTATCAAGTGGCAGTCGACCCGCAATCACATTCAATAAACTAGATTTCCCGGCACCGTTTATTCCAGTGATGCCGATGCGGTCATTGGCTTGGATCAACATCGAAAAGTGATCCAGGATGGTTTGCCGATCAAACTGCAAGCTCGCGTCCTTTAACTCGATCACTTTCTTACCCAAACGCTGCTGACCGAGCGAAATATCAACATCGTTATCAACTTGGAGCGTATTCAAATTATCCTTCAAATCATTGAACCGATTGATGCGCCCCTGTTGCTTCGTGCTACGCGCGGGTGCTCCCGCACGCATCCAAGCCAGTTCCTTTTTGTACAGCTGCTGTTGCTTATGTTCAGCTAACACGTCACGGGCGACCCGTTCGGCTTTCGCTTGCACGAAATCTTGGTAATTTCCCGTATATTTATGCAGCTCGCCAAATGACAATTCAAACATCTGGTTGGCGACTTGGTCCAAGAAATACCGGTCATGGGTCACGACGATCAAAGCACCCTTATAACTAGCTAAATAGCTTTCTAACCACTCAATTGAGTCAAAATCAAGATGGTTGGTCGGTTCGTCTAGTAATAAAAGATCCGGTGATTGAATCAACACTTGCGCCAGGCCCACCCGCTTCTGTTGGCCCCCCGACATCTGACTGACGGTCTGCGTCAGGTCGGTAATGTGCAGTTGTGTCAAAATCGTTTTGACATCACTTTCAGCCGTCCAAGCATCCTCTTGGTTCATACGATCCTCAGCGGCCACGTAAGCTTTTTGGGTCGCTTGGTCTTCGGGATGATCAGCATAAGCGGCCAACGTTTGCTCGTAGTGGCGAATCGTTCGAAAGACTTGCTGACTACCGGCCAAAACGGCATCAATGACTGTCAGATTCTGGTCAAGTTCCGGCTTTTGCTTTAAATAACCAATCGTATAATTTTTGGGCATCACCAGTTGACCGGCTTCCGGTGCCGTAATCCCGGCTAATACGTCTAATAAATTCGTTTTCCCGGACCCGTTAACGCCAATGACACCAATCCGGTCATGTTCATTCACAATAAATGAAATATCGTGAAATAACGTCTTCTCACCATAAGTTCGGGTCAGATTTTCTGCTCTTAAAGTTTGCATTGTTACGATCCACCCTTTTTTTACATCATTAAGTTCTATCTTAGCTAGAATCGGCTTAAAACACAACTGACAAACGCGCAAATCAACGTTAATATTTCCTAACGATCATCGATTTGATTGGGGCGTGAGTCACAAAAAAACTCCTGAGGCTCACTCGGCCCCAAGAGTTGTTTGGCAACACCTTATTAGTTATGATCACCATAAACATCAAAGACGGTCCGTTCATCATCAACGACTAAGTGTAATTTTCCATCGCTGGCTAATGAGCTCGTCTGATAGATGTTGTCGATACCATCCGCATCCCGTGGCTTGAATGGCAAGTAAATTTGTTCACTACCACGTTCGTCGCCAAACAGGATGTCAATTTTTTCAATGTCTTGATAATGTGTCACCCGTTCAAACATCCCACTTGTCACGGATGATAGTTGGGTCGTGTCCGGATCGATCGCATCAGCGTCAGGTTTAAATTCAGCCTTAAATGATTTACAAGGATGAATGATGGTCATATGGCCACCCTTAATTCGACCGTAACTCGTCGTTACCCGGCCGATCCACAGGTCAGAGATATCTTGATGATGAACTGTCCAAGTGTCACCATTCCGAAAATGAAATTTCAATGCTTCTAATGCTCGTTCCATTCAAATCACCTCATTGAATTAGTTTCACTTTAATCGTAACAGATTCATAGAAAATATCAATGGTTTTTTGAATCCGCTACCATCCTTGCAAAATCAAGCAAAGCATCCTGCTGATTTGGGACCTGTTTCATCACCACGGCCTGTAAGCAAGCCGCTAGAATTTGACCCATCATTGGCCCAGGCGTCACCAATTTAGCTTTCAATAAATCGCCACCGTTAATGGCCAATTCATGCTTGTCATGGATTGGTAAGTTAGCATAAGATTGCACCAATTGTGCTTGGTCCTGGCCAAAGCCTAAAATCGTAGCCACCTGATTAGCCGTTTTCAGCGCCTCTAAGCCCGTATAAAAGTTCTCCTGCGCAGTTAACTGACCGTTGTGTTTTAACGCCATCAGCGCTTTAATAGCAGCCGTCACGTGATTAATCAGCTCATTGCTCGTCTTCCACGTCTTTAACAACTGGCGAACAGCCACTTCGTCAGTCCGTTGCATGGTCCAGCTAAGCAAGGTCCAAGTACTTTCAATACTCGGCAAATGCCAAGCTGGAAGTGCCATTAACTGCCGCAGCATCGCTTCTTGATCAGCCATTGCGGGCATATAACGATACAAGTCAGTGGTCAGCAAGCCGGTCAAACCAGCAACTGGGTGCTGCCCCATCAGCAGCTTCTCCCACTCGACACGCGTCCGTTCCACGGCAATTTTCGCCAACAACGCCGCATTATCGGCAATCGCTTGTTCGGTCTGTGATTCAATGGTAAAGCCTAACTGACTTGCAAACCGAACGGCACGCATCATCCGCAGCGCATCTTCGTGAAACCGTTCTTCAGCCACTCCAACGGCGCGTAAGATTCCTTGTTCCATATCTGCTACCCCGTCAAACAGATCAATCACTTCACCGTTAGCAGTCATGGCTAAGGCGTTGATTGTGAAATCCCGGCGCTTCAGGTCCTCTTTCAATGATCGGACGAACGTAACATGATCAGGGCGGCGAAAATCTTGGTAACCAGATTCAGTCCGAAACGTCGTCGTTTCATAACCATTGCCGTGATCTAAGATCATCACCGTTCCGTGCTCGATTCCCGTATCAACCGTCCGTTTAAATAATTGTTTGACTTCAGCCGGAAACGCGCTGGTCGCAATATCGACGTCATGTAGGGGCTTGCCCAAAATCGTATCGCGAACACACCCACCAACAAAGTACGCCTCATAGCCGGCCGCTTCGATCGTCTCAATAATCGGCTTAGCTGCTTGAAACTCAGCTGGCAACTGCGTCAAAATCATAGTAAGTGCTCCAAACCAACAAAGAGTTCGTGATACTGGTTAACTTTTTCAACCGCCACTTTGACACCAGTCATAAATGAGATCCGGTCAAAGGAATCTTGGCGAATCGTTAACCCTTCACCAGGGCCGCCAAACATGACCTCTTCGTGCGCCACTAGTCCAGGTAACCGAACCGCGTGAATCCGCATCCCTTCATATTCGGCACCACGTGCGCCAGGTAGAGTTTCAGTTGCGTCAGGATTACCTTGTTCCTTTGGTTGCCGAACTTCAGCAATCTTCTTAGCAGTACTGATAGCAGTACCACTTGGCGAGTCAATCTTATCGTCATGATGCATCTCGATAATTTCAACATCTGGGAAGTACTTCGCTGCTTGTTGGGCAAATTGCATGAGTAAGACGGCACTGATCCCAAAGTTAGGCGCAATGAGGCCGCCCACTTGCTTGTCCTTTGCTAATTTTTGCAACTCGGCAACTTGTTCATCGGTCATCCCAGTAGTCCCAATAACAGGCGAAATACCATGGTTAAGTGCAAACTTTGCATTTTCATAAACGGCGGTTGGAATCGTAAAGTCGATCCAGACCGTGGCATCCGTCTTAATTTGGTCTAAATCATGAAAAGCTGGCACGTCTTGACCCTTAAAGCGGTCGTCCTCACCTAGATTTTGTTCTCCACTGCGCGCGTCATAGACCCCAACTAATTCAAAATCAGGATTATCAATGACCATCTGAGCAGCCGTACTACCCATCCGACCCTTATAGCCGGCAACAATTACTTTTACCACAATAAATTCCTCCTCAAGATTAAGCTAATTATATTTTAGCAGACAATTGCCAAATTAGGCAGGAGAATCCTCGCCGAACCTGTTTAAACTGTTAAACTAGCCCCATTTTGTTCGTACCCAATGGCTAAAACGGTCCCGCTAATTAACTTGCTACTTTGTGAGACGAGCCACGTCCGTCCTATAACACTGATATGAATAAAAAATAGTGTCTGACTCAAAGCGTAGTCCCGCTCGGTCGAACACTATTTGCTTATATATTTCGGCCGCCAACAACACCTGGTGACGCTAAATTAACGTGTCAATCGTCGCTAACACCCCATCATGATTATTGTCATGTGACGTAAGATACGTAGCCATCTCTTTGACGGGTGCAATCGCATTTTGCATCGCAAAACTGTAATCAGCCTCCCGTAGCATTTCAAGATCATTACCGTTATCACCGAACGCGGCCGTTTGACTAGGGGCAACGTGCCAATGTTGCTGGAGATAAGCAAGCCCGGTTGCCTTGTTAACATGTGGTGGAATGACGTCAAGCCCATTACCACCGCTGACAGTCGCACGTAACCGGCCAGCAAATTGCTGATTGATCAAAGCGGCGTGCGCATCAGCATCCGTGGCTTGCCAACTAAAAGTCGCTTTATAGATATGGTCATCAATTGCTGATAGCGATGGCACCACTTGCAGCCGGCTCAAATAGTACCGCATGATCGGACTGTCATCTTGGGGCCGAATATATGCCCCTTGCTTGCCGGAGACCGAGATCTCAGCACCAGCCAGTGCTGGTTCAGTCGCCACGTAAATTAACAGTTCCTGATAAAGCGCCGGCTCAATCAAGCTTTCAGCCAACACGTTGCCGTGATTATCAATGACTAACCCGCCATTTTCAGCCACATAGGTCAATTCACCGTTGATCCCGTCAAAAACATCAATACAATGTTGCAGCTGATTGCCGCTCGCCACAACAAAGTGCTGGCCCTGAGCATTCATTTGATCCAACTGGGCCTGAAACCGATGGTGATCAAACTGATGGTCGTCTCTCAAAAACGTGCCATCTAAATCGGTGGCAATTATAGCTACTTTCACGATAGTAAACGCCTCACTTGAATTTGATATACGTTCATTTTACCAAAATTGAAAGTGGTTTCAATAACTTTAGGAATGAAACTCTCAGCAAGCGGTGAAGAACTAAAGGCCTAGTAGCCCTGATCCTCGTAGTCTTCTAGCATCGCAACCATTTCACCATCATCTGGTTCAATCGTTAGATAATTCCGCAACGCTGCCACGGCACTGTCGGCCATTCCTGCTTCGCGGAAGAAATAAATTGCTGGTTTAAGGAAATCTTTGTTATGTTCAAAGAACGGATAAGCCGCTTCGTAATTATCCTTAGCCGCCTGAAAATGATCGAGCCGGTCATTAGAGATTGCCAAGTTCCAGTAGAACTGTGGATCAAACTCATTACTTTGCAAATATTGATCCAACAAGTCGATATTGTCTTGATAACGTTCCCGCTGAACTAACAAATTAGACAGTTCCAATACCGTAGTCAAATTATCAGGGTCAATACTCAAGCCTTCCCGTAAATACTTTTCAGCTAATTCCTGATCGTCTAATTTCAAGGCTAAGCGGGCAGTTTGCAAGTACAGCTGCTCATTGTACTGGTCGACCGCTAAACCTTCTTGTAAGGTTAATAACGCCTTGTCCAGTTGATGAAGTTGTTCTTGGGCCTGGGCCAAGTATGGATACAGGGACGCATACTGATTGTCTTGTTCCCGCAGTTTGTCGAAGATATCAACAGCCTTCTGGGGTTCGTTTAATTGCAAATAAGTGAAGCCTAATTCAAACTGGCTGTCCGGCGTGAGCTTGGCAGGCTTGATTTGTTCTAAATAGCCCACCGCCTGCTCAAAGCGCCCGGACTCAGCATAAGCCACCCCTAGTCGTTCAACTAAGTTAACTTTAGAGATCTCTAGTTGTCCCTGCTTGATCAAGTCCAAGTAGAAGCGAGTCGCCTGACCGTAGTTACGAATCAAGAAGTAAAATTCTGCGAGCGCAAATTCGACAACTGGTTCGTCCGGTGCCAGCTGATAGGCTTCCTTGAGTTTTTGCTCACTGACTTCAAATAACTCTTGGGTCTGGTATAGATCGGCCTCAACTAACAACGCTTGAACGTATGCCGGTGAGTCTGGCTTAACTTGTTGTAAATAGTCGAGTGCCAGGTCCGTATCGTCCTCATCGATGGCAATATCAGCCAGACTTGTCCGTAAGTCGTCCTCATCGGGATACTTAGCCAGTAACTTCTTATAAGTCCGTTCCGCTTGCTTTAAAAAGCCCAAACCGTACAATTCTTCAGCCAGACTATACAGCGTCTGGTCATCGTCCTTACGTAAGGCCCATGCAAAGTGCTTTTTGGCCGTGTCAATTTGCCCGTTTGATAGTGCTGCGAGCATTTTTTCTGAATAACTCATTACACCCATCCTTTAAACCACTAAGAAACGACTTCATTTAGTCGCCATGGTTTCATCATTTATTTCAATAGTCAGCCTGATATCGTCACATGGGATACCAGCTGTTAATCGCTTGACCTGACAGTCTATCATACCGCAGACGACAGCAAAAAAGCCAGTATAACGGTCGCTATACTGGCTTTCATGTTTGCATTTCATTAACTGATATGCATTATTTAACTGCGTCCTTTAAAGCTTTCCCTGGCTTAAATGCAGGTACTTTGCTTGCAGGAATTTGGATTTCGTCACCAGTTTGTGGGTTACGGCCCTTACGAGCTGCACGTTCACGTACTTCAAAGTTACCAAATCCGATCAGTTGAACTTTTTCACCCTTTGCAAGAGTGTCTTGGATTGATGCAAAGACTGCGTCAACTGCAGCAGTTGCGTCTTTCTTCGTTAAGTTAGTTGCCGCAGCAACGTTGTTAACTAATTCAGCTTTGTTTGCCATGTTTGATTCACCTCCCCGTTACAGAGTGAAGGATCGCCGTGCTTTTTAACATCGTTGATCCAGATGATCATTTTTGAGTGGTCCAAAAATGAGAGAAACGATAACAAGCATCATTTCTTCATCAAAGATAGCATAGGAATGCTGTAATAGCAAGCTTTTTTAGCCTTTTCAGCGAAAATAGCGCAAAAAGATGATAATCGTTTACATCAATCAAATAATGTGCTAAAATGCTGATTTTACGCGCTTTAGCCTACTTACGTCGCCGTTCGATCATGTGGATCGGCGTACCACTAAAATCAAAGGCATTCCGAATTTGATTTTCAAGGAACCGTTCATATGAAAAGTGCATCATATCAGGGTCATTCACAAAGACCACAAAAGTTGGGGGTTGAATCGCCACCTGAGTGGCATAGTAAACCCGTAGCCGCTTACCATTGTCACTCGGTGTCGGATTCATCGCAATCGCATCCATAATAACGTCATTTAAAACGGACGACTGAATCCGCCGCATATGGTTCATATTGACTTTCTTAATCAACGCGGGTAGTTGCTCCAAACGTTGATTAGTCTTAGCAGAGACAAAAATAATCGGCGCATAGCTCAAGTAAACGAACTGATCACGAATATACGCTTCGAATTCTTGCATGGTGTGGTTGTCTTTCTTAACCAGATCCCACTTATTGACCACGATGATAATACCCTTACCCGCTTCATGCGCATAACCAGCAACCCGCTTATCCTGCTCACGAATGCCTTCTTCACCATTGATGACAAAGAGTGCCACGTCACTATTATCGATTGCCTTGAGTGCACGCATGACGCTATAACGCTCGGTATTTTCGTAAACTTTTCCTTTTTTACGGATACCGGCCGTATCGACCATCACAAACCGGTCACCATCCTGATCAGTAAACTTGGTATCAATGGCATCCCGGGTTGTCCCAGCCACGTCAGAAACGATGACCCGGTCTTCACCCAGCAAGGCGTTGACAATTGATGACTTACCCACGTTCGGGCGGCCAATTAAACTGAAACGAATCGTCCCCGGTTCGTCCTCCCCACTTTTTTCAGGAAAGTTTTTGATAACAGCATCGAGCAAGTCCCCAAGTCCGAGTCCATGCGCACCTGAGATAGGGTACGGATCGCCAAAGCCAAGGGAATAAAAGTCATAGACTTCACTCCGAAGTTCAGGGTTATCGACTTTATTAACACCCAGCACGACCGGTTTGTTCGACCGGTACAAGATTTGGGCAACGTGTTCATCAGCGTCCGTGACGCCTTCTTTGATGCTAACTAAATAAATAATGACATCAGCTTCATCGATTGCAATTTCGGCTTGCTGTGTGATCTGTTTAATGAATGGGGCATCTTCGATATCGATCCCACCCGTATCGATCAAACTGAATTCTTGACCAAGCCATTCACTGTTAGCGTAAATCCGGTCACGAGTCACACCCGGTGTATCTTCAACAATCGAGATCCGATCACCCGCAATCCGATTAAAAATCGTGGATTTACCAACGTTTGGTCGCCCAACAATGGCGACGACTGGTTTTGCCATATTAATTCCTCCTTTACCCTCGTAGCGTCAGGTTCCTGCTACGAGTCTCAAATTAATTGGTAACACCAACTAATCTGTTCCTAAAAAAATATCCTTCAAGGCAAGCTTGAAGGGTATTTTTAATCAATCAATGATTAGTTTTCATCATTGTTGCTTTCAGCATTCTTCAATTCGTCACCGATCAAATCACCTAAAGTGAAACCAGTTGATTCTTCAGGAGCATTAGCCGTTGAACGTTCGCTAGCAGTCCGGTTGTCCCGGTTGTTGTTACGACGACGGTTATTGTTACTCCGACGTTCTGGTTGACTTTCGTTGTCATCGTCAGCAGTTTGTGGCTTTTCTTCCAAAGCTTTAATTGATAAAGCTAACCGCTTTTCGTCTGGACGAACGTCTAAGACTTTGACTTTGATTTCTTGACCAACTTTTAAGACATCGTTTGGTGTTGCAATGTGTTGGTGTGAGATTTGTGAAATGTGAACTAACCCTTCAACACCAGGGAAGACTTCCACAAAGGCACCAAAACTCGTCAAACGCTTAACTTTACCATCAAGTACAGCCCCTTGTGGTGCTTTTTCTTCAATACCATCCCAAGGTTCTGGTAAGGTTGCTTTGATTGATAATGAAACCCGTTCGCGGTCAGCATCAACGGATAAAATCTTAACCGTGACTTCTTGACCAACCTTCAATACATCAGCAGGCTTTTCAACCCGTTCGTATGAGATTTCTGAAACGTGAACCAAACCATCAATTCCGCCGAGGTCAACAAAGGCACCGAAGTTCGTTAAACGAGCAACTTTACCTTCAACGACATCACCAGCTTGTAAGGTCTTCAAAGCTTCTTCACGTTGTGCTTCGCGTTGCTTTTCAACAACGGCACGGTGTGATAAGATCAAGCGATTTTCGCTAGGTTCAATTTCAATAATCTTAAGTTCAAGTTCTTGGCCTTTATAGGCATTTAAATCTTCAACATAATGATCATCAATCATTGAGGCAGGGATGAAGCCACGAACACCAGCGTCAACGACTAACCCGCCCTTAACAACTTGCGTTACCGGAGCTTTAATCATATGACCTGCTTCGTATTCTTTTTCAACATCGTCCCAAACTTTGCGAGCTTCTAACCGACGATGTGACAGTAAATAACTGCCGTTTTCCTTGTCGCTGCCAATTCGAGAAATGACAACCAAGTCTAATACATCACCGACTTTAGCGGCTTCGTTGACATCGTCAACCCGTTGTGTTGAGAGTTCCTTCAAAGGAACGACCCCTTCAACACCGGTACCTTGGATACCAACAATTACTTGTTTGTCGTCGTCGATTGCTAAGACTTCACCCTTAACAACGTCACCGACGTTTACTTCTTCAACGCTGTTTAAAGCGTCTAAAAGTTCATTTTTCTCTTGGCTGTTTTCGTTTTCACTCATGCAAATTTCCTCCTGTCAACAATAACTCTAACCTATATCATAGCTGAAAATGCAATGAAAAGCTAGCTAAAAGCATTAAGTTAATGCAATTAGATTGTTGAACTTTGTTTTTTTGTAATAATTTTGGCAATGGCAGCAACAACTTCATCGATTGACATTGGCGTCGTATCAACAAGTGTGGCGTCCGTTGCTTGTGTTAATGGTGACACTTTACGCGTTGAATCTTTGTGGTCACGTAATTCGATCTCAGCCTGTAGCTGAGCCAAGGGCGTGTCGATCCCTTTTTTTACATTTTCGGCGTATCGACGCTTAGCCCGTTCAGCCGCTGAAGCAAATAAAAAGATCTTAACTTCAGCATTTGGCAATACCGTTGTCCCAATATCACGACCGTCCATCACGATCCCACCTGCATTGGCCATCTCTCGCTGTTGTTCAGTTAAAATCGTACGCACCTGTGGTAACGCCGCAATCGTCGAGACGTTATTCGTCACGTCTGGTTGGCGTATCGCCGCCGTAATATCTTCCTGATTAGCAAAAACCAGTTGATCCGGCTCGCCGGGTTTAAAACTGATCTTGAGCGACTTCATTGCCGTAATCACAGCCGCTTCGTCTGCTAAATCAACGTGCTGTTGCATTGCCCAGTACGTGACTGCCCGATACATGGCACCAGTATCCACATAAATATAGCCAAACCGTTTTGCAACGAGTTTGGCTACGGTACTCTTGCCAGCTGAAGCCGGACCATCGATGGCCACCTGTAATGCTTGCTTAGCCATTAACTAACCCCTCACAATCTGAAAAAATCGTGTATTAACGGACACGTAACCGTTGACCAGCCGAAATCGTTGCATCAGAGGATAACCCATTTAATTCCAATAGCTTATCCACTGAGATTCCAGCATTCGTAGCGACCCGATAGACCCCTTGACCGGCTTCTACCGTGACGTACTTAGTCCCTGAAGATGATTCTGAGGAGCTACTACTACTGCTAGCGCTGCTGTCGTCAGTACTCGCACTTTCTTCCGAGCTGGCAGCAGTAGAACTAGCAGCCTTGGAACTGGCAGCTTTAGAGCTAGCCAAGGCTAGGCTACTACTTTTAGCAGCCGCCTTTTTCGACGATGCGGCCGCCTTCTTCTTGCTAGCAGCAGTCGATGACTTACTGGCAGCAACACTGGCCGATGACTTCTTCGAGCTCGAACTAGCAACTTGTTCAGTCTGTTGCGGATTATTAAGCGAATTCTTTTTCACCAAGAAATAACCAATTGGTGCCAAAGCAAGCAACAATATTAGTACGACTAACACGGTCGTTAGCGTAGAGTTGCTACTGTCTTGTTTTCGTTTTTGAGTTCGCGATAAATTGCCCGAGTCATCCCGATCGTCTTCAAAAGTTTTGTCCCACGGCTTATCCACTTGGGATTTGTCATTATCATTTTTTTGACTCATAGGGTGTTCCTCCTCAAAAAACTTTCAACCAATATTGTAACATAACCCGGAATTGATTTCTTTAAGAATTTGGTAAAAACAATTGAGCTAAGTGCTGATCCCACGACATTATCGTGGCTGTTGGCTCATCATGCGTCGCCATCAGCCCTAACGCAGCCAGCGGTAGGGGTTCACCAGCCAACTGACAACACTGATCTGTATGGGTAACAGCTGGCTCACCAAAGTAAGTTAACATCACGGTCCGATGACAAGTTGTCGTTTGGACGTAACTCATGAGTGCCCGCAATTCTCGTTCCTTAGCTACTTGGCGATCAGCAAAAATCGTTGCCACGGTCGTTGGGCGAGTTCCTTGTAGCCAGTATGACTGCAAAACCTTACTACGATCATCAGTCGGTGGCTGCTGCGCTTGATAACGGCTATAATCTTGCTGAATTTCATTGGGAGTCGCAGCCGTCAATTCGTTCAAATTCCGCACCAGGTTTTCGTCACCTGGTGCGTACAACATAATCGCCATCGCCTGCTGACCATCACGACCTGCGCGCCCAATTTCTTGAACATAGTCGGCCAAAGTCGTCGGTAAATGATAGTGGATCACTAAGCGAATATCAGCTTTGTTGATACCCATTCCAAAAGCAGATGTAGCACAGATCACATCCAATTGTCCTGCCATGAACTGCTGCTGGATCTTGAAACGGTCATCAGTCGCTAAGCCGGCATGATAAGCCGCGACCCGTAACGTGGTTGTCGTTCGTAGCCATTCCGCTATCAAATCAGTTTGCCGCTTGGAAGTAAAGTAAACGATGACTGGTCCGCGCGCACTCGTCACTAAATGTTGCAAGGTCGCGCGTTTACTAGCGTCATCATTGACCTGTTCGACTGCTAAGTAAATATTAGGACGATTAACCGAATATAAGACTTGCTGGGCATCTGGAACGGTTAATTGTGTCAAAATATCTTGTCGAACGCGTTGTGTAGCTGTTGCCGTGAGCATTAGCGTTGTCGGTGCCTGTAACCGTTGTCGAATTTGACCAAGGCGACGGTAGTCAGGGCGAAAATCTGGTCCCCAAGTTGAAATGCAGTGGGCCTCGTCGATAACTAATAACGCCAGTTGCACTTGCATCAGCGCTGTTTGAATAATGTCTTGACCCAACATTTCCGGCGAAATGAACAAGAATTTAAGCTGTCCTAAATGATTCAGCAGATACTGGCGAGCACCATAATCTAGTTGGGAGGTCAAAGCAGCAACTTGCTTTTCGCCTTGATAGTTTAAGCGCGCCACCTGATCTTGCATCAAGGAAATCAGCGGTGAAACCACCACAACTAGCCCGGGCAGTGCGGTTCCAACGAGTTGATAGATCAATGATTTGCCGGTCCCAGTTGGTAACACTGCCAAGACATCTTGACCTGCTAATAATTTCTGAATGACGGCTAGCTGCCCGGGGCGAAATTCATCGAAGCCATATTTCGTTTTCAACAGCTCATATAATTCATCTTCTGACATGCTGACACCTCATAATCTGAAATAGTCGAAATTCAAAAAAATCTAGCGTGGGTAGCGCAGTTTGGGCCTCTTGGAATGACCAGTTTGCAATGTCGGACTGGGCTGCAAAGATGGTGGCCAACTGCTGAGTTAATTCATGATTCAACACCATTTCAAACGGAAAATCAGGCGACCAAATCGCCACCTCCAACAAGTGCTCCCGTACCGTACTCATCTTTAAGTGCCGCGTCTGCGCAATTGCTGCAAGTTGCTGGGTCTTCAAGAAAGCTTGGTAAGTTTGCTCAGCGCTTTGACTGATGGCACTCGCTTGAGTGAGCACTGACAACAACTGGGAAAATGGATCACGCGGGTGTCGCTGAATCCAAGCAATCCATTGGCATATCACGTCTGTGTGCATCAAGCTAGCCTCCCAGGGTTGTCGACCTAATTGTGCCGCTAATTGCTCATTAGTCAGTCCCGGTTCTTGATACCCCGTTATACCTTGAACAAACACCGCTGGCAACTCTGGGTCTGCCAAACTCGTCAAGAAGGCAGTCAAGGCCGCATGAATTTGCTCGCCAAGTTCCACCTTCGACTGCTGACGTAGCCATTGTTTGACCTGGGCTTGAATCCCCGGATCAGTCGTCACCGGATAATAATGGCGATTATGATGTACGAGTTCGGAAACGACTTGTAGGGCTAGCTGACTGACGATTCTAAATCGGCGGACATCAGTGGTTTGAAATACTTCAAAATTTTGGGGCATGTATAAAGTCTGTCGGAGTTTGGCTTGCCGATGTTCCCCCGCCTGCGTTAATTGCCAGCATCCCGTGGCCGTACTCGTCAATTGACCGTTTTCAGTCAAAGCCGCAGTTGCTGCCATGAAATCTTCCAAGGGAACCTCGTGGCAACTGTCGAGCAAATCCAAGTAGCCGGCAGTTAACCCCGCAAAAAGCGTGGAGACCGTACGGCGGCCGCGCAAGACATTGAATAGGCCCTTTGCTCGTCGCGGCGTCGTACTGAATAACAATAAAACGTAGTCTGTAAACACGCTAAGGCCTCCCTTAAGTCTTGCTGTTGTGATTGTTAATTGCGCACTAAATGTGCCAGTTTTTAAATTAAGTCGTGATCAGCCCAAATTTACGTGCGTCAGTGTCGCTGACAGTGACCCGCGACACAGCATAGCGGCCGACAGCTTTTTAATCTTTCTAAGCCTTGATTGAAGCTTCGAATTCATCAACTTACTGCCACATTAAAGCTCATGGATAACCATCCGCCAACCGGCAGTGTGCGTCTTTAAGAATATCACGGTGGCACCAATATAAAAAGGCAGTCACCCTGCAGTTACGCAATTAGTGACCACCCACATTATTTTAACGACTTAGATTAAATTCGGCTCATAAGCTGATTATGGTTGCCTAACCACTTAGCTAATCGCTGATAGACCAGCCAGAAGACGTTGCCCACTAGCAATCCCTTGATCAAGTTAAATGGAATGACTGCCACTAACACCACTGTATTCAGCGACATGCTGAGCTTCATACCCATTACTTGCAAATAGAATGGCAAAACAAACGTTAAGTTAGCCAACGATTCAATCACCACCAGGCCGATTGTGGCGACCACAATCGCCACAGGCATCCGCCACTTGGGATTGCCCCGATAGTAACGAAGTACTAATGCAAATGCTAAAATCAATACTGCCGTACCTAAAAAACTAGCAAAAGAACCGATTAAGTCATAAATGGCAAAGCCCATCATGGCTGAATGTAGGAGCAGTTTGATGATAGTGATGACAAACGCGCCCCCGACACCAAAGAGAAAGAGCCCAATCAGAATTGGAATATCTGAAAAATCAATCTTCATCCATGGCGCTACCGGTAAAATCGGAAACTCCAGTAACATTAAAATATACGCAATGGCACCGAGTAAGGCTATGCCCACTAGTCGGTGTAACGTTGTATGTTGCATAACGCACCCTCCTATGGGTCATCTTCAATGAACCGCATTACCATTTGTTCAACTAAAAAAAGTCCGCCCGATCACACTAACTGTCATCTGGGGGCGGACTTACTTGCAACGCTTGGCAAATAAGCTCGATCTTCTTTATACCAGACTTTACTGTCGACTTTGGAATTGCACCAAATCACTATGCACACGCATAGGTCGCGGGTTATTACCGCCGGTCGGGAATCACACCCTGCCCTGAAGATGAACCAATATTTATTTTTACAAATTCATTTTAACGGCTTTCGTTCAAAAATGCAAGCGCTATCGTTCACCTTTTAACTTACTAATTTCAATCGGCTTCAATTTACGGTATTCGCCCGGTTGTAAGCTTTGCAAATCGAGAACCCCATAACGTTCACGTTTCAACTTAGTCACTGGGTGACCCACTGCAGCCAACATCTTTTTCACTTGGTGGTTATGACCCTCGTGAATCGTTAGTTGGACCAGCGCATTATTCTTCTTGTGATCACTATCTAACAAGTTCGACTTCGCTGGAGCTGTCTTACGGCCATCGATTTCAACACCCAAGCGCAATTGCTTGAGATCAGCATTGGTTGGTACCCCTTCAACTTTGGCCAAATAAGTTTTTTTGACTTCGTACTTCGGATGAGTTAGCCGATTAGCGAGAGCCCCATCATTTGTCATGATCAACAAACCTGAAGTATCGTAATCCAAACGTCCCACCGGATAGATTCGTTCCGGTACGTCTTCAAAGAAGTCTAATACCGTTTTACGGCCCTTCTCATCATGAACAGTTGTAACGACCCCCCGCGGCTTATAAAATAAATAATACACGAGTTTTTCTGCATTCAATGGCACGCCATCAACCTCGACATGGTCACTAGGCTCAACCTTTACACCGAGCGTGGTGACCGTCTTCCCATTCACCTTAACGTGACCAGACGTGATCAACACTTCTGATTTACGCCGCGAAGCGATGCCCGCTTCCGCCATTACCTTTTGTAATCGTTCTGCCATTATTCATCCTCACGTTCTGCTTGTAATTTATCCTGAAATGCATTTAAAAAGAGGTCTGTCTCTGGTGCCGGATGCTCAGCGTCACTTAAAGCAGCTAGGTCAATCGCTGGTAAGTCATCCAAAGACTTTAGTCCAAAATAATCTAAGAACAGTTCCGTCGTTCCGTATAAAATTGGCCGTCCTGGCTCACTTAAACGCCCCGTCTCGGTAACTAGTTGTCGCAAAACCAGCTTTTGAATCGTTGATCCACTGTGTACGCCACGAATCTCATCAATTTCAATCCGCGTCAAGGGTTGCCGATACGCAATGATTGCTAACACTTCCAACGATGCTTGCGACAAACTCGTGGTGAGTGGTGCTTCAAAGTAGCGCTTTAACACCGGCGCCACCGCGGCCTTAGTTGCTAGCCGGTAAGTATTCGCCGTTGATAAGATCATTAAGGCACTGTCTGGGTCGGCTTGATACTTCGTGGCCAGTTGTGTGAGCATCGTTGTAATCGCCGGCTTAGCAAACCCCGTGGCGTGCTCGATTTCGGCGACCGTGATGCCCTCATCGCCAGCCACAAATAATAGTCCTTCAATTTGTTCAATGTTCGTCATGCTGTTCATCCTGTCGTAAATATAAATGAATCGGACTCAGTGGCTCAGCTTGCTGCAGCGCCACTTGATCCTGCTTGGTTAATTCTAACACAGCCATAAAGGTTGTCACTAACATTTCATCGCTGGCACTAACCGTAAATAGGTCGGCAAAATCCAGTCCTTGTGGTTGATGTTGCAATTGTGTCGTAATTTGTGTCATCCGCTCATCAATGTTGATGGTTTCAGCCACAACCGTTTTCGTTAGTGGCCGTACCCGCCGCCGTTTAGCCACTAATTGTCGAAAAGCTGCTTGCAGATCATCTAATGTAATCCCCGCAGTCAGCTTGGGCGCACTCAGATCAGCTGGTACTAACATCGCTTCACGCGTAAAATGTTGATGGCGCGCCTGTTCTTTTTCTCGCAATTCACCAGCGGCTTCCTGATAAACCTTGTAAGCCAACAGTTCAGCTACAAGTGAGTCACGAGGATCATCGTCCTCATTATCTTCGTCCATCTCATCTGGTTCAGGCTGTGGCAATAAGAAACGGCTCTTGATCGTCATCAAAGTCGCAGCCATAACCAAATAATCACCAGCAATATCTAATTTTAGCGCTCGCATAGAGTGTAAGTAATCCAAATATTGCTGCGTAATTGCCGCAATTGGAATGTCATAAATATCCATCTTGTTTTGGCGAATGAGGTGCAACAGCAAGTCGAGTGGCCCCTCAAACTCCGAAATCTTAATGGTGATTGGTTGTTGTTGGTTGTTTGTCACGATTACGCTCCCACGCGCCAATGATTGGCGCCATTTCTAAAGTTCCCATGACCCGTTGTTTGGGATACAACGCGGCCAACTCATCCAACATTTGATACTGGTTGGCCGCCGTCCGTTCCTCGGGTGATAATGAATCGTGATGCAGTAGAATAAAGTCACTGCCGACTTCAATGCCGATAATACCACAGAAATCGCCGTCACCTTGCCGCCATAGTAATAGTTGATGGTCTTCCGTTGACTGATACCACTGCATCTCAGTTTGTAGATGAATTAGGTCCTTAAAATCTGGAATAAATGACAGTAGCCCCATTGCTACCTTTTCATAATCCTTCCGATATTTAACGAGCACGGTATTGCCTCCCTTGACTGCTTGATTCCGCACCGCATCTATGCCCGCGGATGATATTTATTATAAACCTCAGCTAGGCGTTTTTTCGAAATATGCGTATAAATTTGAGTCGTCGAAATATCGGCATGCCCTAAAAGCTCCTGAACGACACGCAAGTCCGCACCATTTTCTAAGATGTGAGTCGCAAACGAGTGGCGCAACGTATGCGGCGTCACGTTTTTTTCGATGCCAGCCGCCTTGACTTCTGCCTTCAGATTTTTCCAAACCCCTTGCCGACTTAATTTACCACCGTGATTATTAATAAACAAATAGCTATTCCGGCGTTTGGCAGAGACGAGTTTGGGCCGAGCCGTTTTTAAATAACGGGTAATAAAATCAATGGCAACATCACCGATAGGAATAATCCGCTCTTTATCACCCTTACCGATTGTTTGAATCAATCCCAAGTCTAAGTGCAGATCATCCATCGTTAAATTAATTGTCTCGCTGACTCGCAGACCGGTCGCATACATCACTTCTAACAGAGTTCGGTCTCGTAATCCTAACGGGGTATTCAACTCAGGCACCGCTAGCAACCGTTCGACCTCGCGTGGTGACAATACTTGCGGTAAATGCTGCGCCCGCTTAGGCGTGTCGATTTTTAGCATCGGATCAGTATCGATAGCGTGCATCTGTGCTAAATATTGAAAAAACTTACGTAAACTAGAAACACTGTGAATGATTGTATTTCGCGATTTACCAGCCTCATCTAGATACTGTAAATAATTCAATAGGACGTACCGATCAACCACCCGATAGTCCGTGATTTGCTGACTCATCAAGTATTCGCTAAACGTAGTCAGGTCCTGAGAATAACTCTTAATCGTATTCTCAACTAACCCCCGTTCAACACGCAAAAAATGCAGGTAATCAGCAAGCTGGTCCTGCATTTTTTGATCAATCGTCGGCTTGCTCATCCGCATTTTCCAGTAACTTGATCTCGCCTGGTTGTTGACTGATCAAGCGTTGCTTCAAGAGATTACCCACAGCGCGCTTAAATTGTGATTTGCTGATACCAAAGTAATTCCGAATATCATCGGGATCACTCTTATCCCAAAATGGTAGCGCGTGGTCAGCTTGATGTTGCAATGCTGCTAATAACATTTGGGCATCATCGCCAATCTCTTCGTATCCCCGCGGCTTCAAGGACAAATTCAATTCACCATCGCGCAAGAAACCAATGACCCGCGCCTTGACGTGTTGCCCCATGCGTGGTTCCTGTTCACGTTCTGACGGATGAACAAAGCCCAGATGATTGTCATCTGTAATAACCGACGTACCGGCCATCTTCAAACGAAAAACGGTCGCCATGGTATCCGTATTCTTAACTTGAGCCCGGTCATATGGCTTGGCAATTGCTTCAAAATCCGTCAATTCTGCCAGCGTCGCCCATAGCCGTTGCTTATTGTCACGGGCTAACTTAACGTATAAACGATCATCTTTTTTAGGCCATAGTCGACTGATGGTCGGTAATTCGTCTAATGACACCACCAAGTCCTTATTTGGTAAACCAACATCGACAAAGACACCCAGATCATGCCGCGTCCGGACAACCGTTCCCCACACAAAGTGATCAAACGAAATTTCCGGGACGAACCGCGTCATCTGCAGATGATGGTCTTCATTCTCATAAACAAAACCTTCGTAAAGCCCGCCAATGTGCAATGGCTTCTCTGGTTCAGTTTTATCGACCCACAACGTCTGTCCATCAATCTGTACGAAGTATGCTTCATCGTTTTCATCGGTTACCTTCGCCGTAACCACTGTTCCAATAATACTATCCATGTGATAACTCCTCTAATATACCTGTCTATAAATATCAACGGATGGTTCTTTTAAATTACTGTAAGCTCAAATGCAAGACTTGAATAATGCAATAGGTTATACCAGCCGCAATAATTGGCCCGGCCGCGATTCCCTTGAGCAAAACAACACCCATAATGGTCCCAAATACTAATGCCACGGTAATCTCTGGTGTCGCTGACAAAAGCCCGACACCGTGAAATGAGAGCACTGAAACCAACACTCCACATGCAACCGCAATCCAGCCAACTGGCGACTTAAACGCATGCCAAAGGTCCCGAAATCCAATCTGACCAGTCGCAATCGGAATTAAAATTGCGACGGTAATCACCGTCACACCCCAATTGATCCCCTTCTGACCAATCGTCGTCAGCAATTTACTCGTATTAGGAATCAATTTGATAAGCAACACAACCACGGTCGCAATTTGTAAGGACTGATTTTTTCCTAACCATGCCACCACTAAAATCGCTAATAAAAATAACCAACTTTCCATACGACACCTCACGTGTTATCAATTGTAACTGAAAATGGCCCGAATTACGAGGGGTGTTGGTCGTTACTCACCAATTTCACTATCCCCCCCTGATCAATAACCAATTCCTGTTCTTTAATTTAGGCGGGAACATGATTAAAAGGTGCCAAATCGTTTGGATTCCAGTTCGTCCTATTCCAACTTACGGGGCCGGGTGACAATTGCTGGAACGTAGCCGACGTCGATTTGAGCTCACGCAGCAACCCACTGCGCAATCTCAAATACGAGTCTTATTCTAGGCCGGAAGCAACCCACTTCCAGCCAAGAATAATTTGGCTACTGAGCATTGTCACCCACCCCCTCCAGTCGGTAAGCCGGTCGAATGGCTGATGAACGACCATCTAACTTGGTGCAACTTGTCGCTAAACGAGTTTACTACTTAGAATTTTGAACATACGTTAATGCTGTCTCAATTGTTTTGGATACCTCAGTACTAATACGGTGGAGTTAGAAATAATCGTACAATCACAATTATATTATCAAACTAACTGTTGTATGATAAAATTGCTGTCTAGAAAATAGCAACGTCTAATTCGTTCAATGCTGGGTCCACTCATGTCAGCCATTCGAATACCATCCCGACTGGAAGGCGTTTCGGCCAATGCTCAGCGGTGAAATTCCACTTAGCAAGCGTTTTTGGCTTGGTTAGTGGAAGACCAGTATTTAAGACGTGATCTTCGGCTTAAATCTGTGTCCACCGCGTTCCAGCAATTGGCCGAAATGCCTGGAAGTCGGTATAGGACGACGTTAACTAAGTAAGTTTAAGCTAACTAGATCTTTTTCCAGTGGGCTTAAGCTGGATCATTTGACGTTGACGATTTGACACCTTTTAACCATGTTTCATATTAATTTAACTGGGGATGAAGCACTTTATGTAATATAAAAAGCCGCCGCAAAGCGACGACTTTTCAATATCAAATTAGATTTGATCTTAAAGGGCGTTTGAAGCACCGCGGTATACAAGGCCACGACGTGAATCAACTGTGATCAATTGACCATCAGCAATAACACTAGTAGCGTCCTTAACACCAACGATAACAGGAATTCCCATTGAGATACCAACAACAGCAGCGTGTGAAGTTAAACCACCGTTTTCAACAACTAAAGCACTAGACTTTTCGATTGCTGGTAAGTAGTCTTTGTCAGTCGTCTTAGTAACTAAGACGCCACCTTCAACGGCCTTGTCGATAGCTTCTTGAGCAGACGTTGCGATTACGGCTTTACCGATAACCGTTTCATCACCGACACCTTGACCATCAGCTAACTTAGAACCAATTAATTGGATCTTCATGATGTTAGTCGTACCGCGTTCGCCAACTGGCACACCGGCAGTGATCAAGATTAAGTCGCCTTCCTTAGCAAAGCCAAGTTCAACAGCCTTAGAAGCAGCTAAATCAAACATGTCATCAGTGGTTTCTGGTTTTTCAGCCACGATTGGTTGAACACCCCAGTTAACCATTAAGCCACGTTGAGTCCGTTCGTCAAAAGTGATTGCTAAGATATCAGCATTTGGACGGTACTTCGAAATCATCTTAGCAGTGTAGCCAGATTCAGTCGCAGCAACGATCGTCTTAATGTTCAAGTTCTTAGCTGCCCGAGCAATCGCAATACCGATTGTTTCAGTAACACTAGTCTTGTCGAAACGGTTTAATTGTAACGTACCGTTTTCAGCCAAAGTGTTTTCAGCCTTTTCGTCAATCTTAGCCATCATGGCAACAGATTCAACAGGGTAAAGACCGTTAGCACTTTCACCAGAAAGCATCGTTGCGTCAGTACCATCAAAGACAGCGTTGGCAACGTCAGAAGCTTCGGCACGAGTAGGACGTGGGTTTTCTTGCATTGAGTCTAACATTTGAGTAGCCGTGATAACAGGCATACCTAAAGCATTACACTTCTTGATTAAACTCTTTTGTACCAATGGCACATTTTCAGCAGGAATCTCAACACCCATGTCACCACGAGCAACCATCAAACCATCACAAACCTTAAGAATTTCATCGGCGTTGTCGATACCTTCTTGTGATTCGATCTTAGGGAAGATTTGAACGTGTTCCATGTGCTTTTCTTCAAGTAATTCACGAATGTCTAAGACATCTTGTGGCTTACGAACGAATGAAGCAGCGATGTAGTTGATTTCATGATCCAAACCAAAGCGAATATCACTTGAGTCTTTTTCAGTGATCCCAGGTAAGTTGATTGAAACGCCAGGAGCGTTAACACCCTTACGTGAGCCTAAAACGCCGGCGTTTTGAACAGTTGTAACCAATTCGCGGTTAGCTTCGTCCTTTTCGTCGATCTTCATATCTAATAAACCATCATCAAAGAGGACATGGCCACCTACATGAACATCATCATAGAGGTTCTTGTAAGTAACGGCAATCTTATCATGGGTCGTATCTAATGAATCATCCATGGTGATACGAACCTTGTCACCGATCTTGTATTCAGATTTTCCGTTAGCTTGAACGGTCGTCCGAATTTCAGCACCCTTAGTATCAAGCATGATACCAACGGTCTTACCCGTAATCTTTTCTGCTTCGTGAACTTTGTTTAAGCGATCTAAATGTTCTTCATGATCACCATGTGAAAAGTTAAAGCGGAAAATATTTGCGCCGGCTTCGATTAATTTAACAATAGTGTCAGTATCGGTGCTGGCAGGACCAAGTGTTGAAACAATCTTGGTTTTTTTCATAAGAAAAATCTCTCCCTTAAAAGTTTTTATAAAAAGACATTAACGTCATTTTTATCAAATTAAAATAAGAACTAACATGCCATGATTACTTGAATGAAATTTCTTCATTCAACTTATCTAATGACACTTCAACGTCATGCTTAGATTCAAATAAATCTAAGATGTTGTGGTTGACTAATTGGTTGTTTTGAATCCCAACCGCTAAGCCACCCTTGCCGGCAAGCAAGAGTTCCACAGCGTAGGCACCCATCTTGCTGGCCATGACACGGTCTTTAGCAGTTGGATTCCCACCACGTTGCATATGAGCAATGGTATTCCCACGAGCATCAAAGTCACCATATTCGGATAACTTCTCAACAAACTCCTGGGCACCCATCACACCTTCGGCTAACACGATCAAGTTGCTCCGATGACCATTGGCCCGGTTATGCTTAATCTTGTTGGCGATTTCTTCCATGTCCCAATCAACTTCGGGGACCACGATAGCAGTCGCGCCGATTGAAACACCGGACCATAAGGCTACGTCACCAGCGCCACGACCCATAACTTCCACAACGAAAGTACGGTCATGACTATGAGCCGTATCATAAATCCGGTCAAGGGCTTGCACGTTGGTGTTGACAGCAGTGTCAAAACCAATTGTGAAGTCCGTGTAAGGAATATCATTATCGATCGTCCCTGGAAGACCAATCGTGTTGTAGCCGTGTTCCGTTAAGCGCAATGCGCCATGGTAAGAACCGTCGCCACCGATAACAACTAAAGCATCAATCCCAAACCGCTTCAATTGTTCGATCCCTTTTAATTGACCTTCTTCATGGGCAAATTCTGGATAACGTGCGGAGTATAGTAAAGTTCCGCCGCGTTGAATCACACCATCTAAGTCGGCTGCTTCTATTTTGTGAATGTCACCGGCAACTAATCCAGCAAAGCCGTAATTGATGCCGTATGCTTCCAACCCTTCAGCCATTGCTTTACCAGCAACTGCACGAACGGCCGCATTCATACCAGGAGCGTCGCCGCCACTGGTTAAAATACCAATGCGTTTCATTTTTTCACCTCAGGCAATAAATTGAGTTCGTAACTCCATAAGTGATTCTAACACTTTTCACGTGGATTGTCTGTTATTTTCTAAAATTAAATGCGTTAAAAAACGCCGTCGTATCAAGGGATAGCGTTCTTCATCACCACATTATCGCGACCTAATAAGGTTGTAAGCGCTCCAACCAAATCTGGATTTTCTGCAACCCAATACTGTGAATTTAGTTCAACCGTTCGATGTGCTGCTACCGAGTAAATTAGAACTGGATTAGGACCTCGATATTGACTTAAGATCCTTAAAATTTCCTTTTGCACAGTCGCCGTTGCTTGCTCAGGTTGCAACCGCAAAAAGAGTTGGCCGGTTGGTTTGGGTAATTGTTCCGCCAACTGCCAGGTGTTTACGATCACTTGCAAATCCCGCTGTTGCTCGACCTTACCAGTAATTAACACGATTGCTTCTGGTTTCAATTCCGCCTGAATCCGTTGATAGGTGTTGGGAAAAATCGTCAAGTCAATTTCGCCGGACAAATCACTTCCCGTTGCAAATGCCATTGGTTGACCACGTTTGGTCCGAATCGTTCGGACCTTAGTAATATAGACCAGTATTTGTGCCGGTTGTTCACTCGTGAGCGTGCTGACTAATTGTGTATGTCGTTGTTGCGCGAGCCAATCATACGTTTCCACAGGGTGCCCTGAAACGTACACACCAAGATACTCCGCTTCTTTGGCCAATCGCTCACCTAACGAAAACTCCGGCTGTTTTTTGATCTTAGGGGCTAATGATTCAAATAAACTCATACTGCCACCGGCTAACTCGGCACTTGACATCAATTCAGGCACACTGGTCAGTAGCTCTGCACGGTTCAAACCAAAGTGGTCAAAAGCCCCCGCATAGATCAGTGCATCCATCAAATCGGCTTTGAGCCACTTCGCGCCAATCCGTTGCATGAACTGCTGAAGACTTTTAAACGGTCCGTTCGCCTGCCGCTCGTCTAACACACTCGCAATAAAGTCACGGCGCAACCCTTTGATTGAACTGAGTCCAAACACAATGGCTTGACCATTCCAATCAAAGTATTGACCGCTCCGATTAATATCCGGGGGAATAATCGCCACTTGGTGCTGACGAGCTTCCGCTAGATACTGTTTCAGCTTCGTTCCATTGCCCAACACAGAATTCATCAATGAGGTAAAGAACGCTCCGGAATAATGGACTTTCAAGTAAGCAAGTTCAAAAGCCATCTTACTGTAGGCAATCGCGTGTGAGCGGTTGAAACCATAGTTCGCAAATTGTTCAATATATTGATAAACCTGTGTCGCAACTGCTTCGGAATAACCATTCTGTTGTGCACCAGCGATAAATTGTTGCCGCATTTTATCAATCACAGCACGTTTTTTCTTGCTCATCGCCCGCCGCAATAAGTCGGCTTCACCTAGTGTAAAGCCGCCCATGACCGCGGCGACTTGCATGACTTGTTCTTGATAGACCAGAATACCGTACGTTGGTCCTAAGATGGGCGCAAGTTGTTCCGCCGGATAACTGACCGGTTCTTGGCCTTGTTTGCGGGCAATAAAATGGTCGATATTTTCCATGGGCCCCGGCCGGTAAAGTGCATTGACCGCGGCGACCAATTCAAAGTTATCCGGGTGCAGACGCCGTAACACGTTTCGAATTCCCGCCGATTCAAATTGGAAGACTCCGGTCGTGTCGCCCGCCTGAAATAATTTCAGGGTCGCTGGATCGTTCAAATCGATTTTAGTAATAGCCAGTGGCCTGCCAGTTTGACGCTGCACATAATGTAGCGCACTTGCCATCAAAGACAAATTCCGTAATCCTAAGAAGTCCATCTTTAACAAACCAACCGCTTCAACAGTGTCCTTAGTATACTGGGTCATCATCATAGTTTCACTACCTGCTTGTAGCGGTACGATCTGAATTAATGGTTTTTGGCTTAATACCACCCCGGCCGCGTGTGTTGAATAATGTCGTGGCAACCCTTCCAAACGGCGAGCTGTTTCAAATAATAATTTATTTTTAGATGAATCAGCAACGAGGTTTTGTAACCGTTGTGAGCCCTGGTAGGCCTGGTCAAGTGTAATATGCAATTGGTTTGGGATTGCGGCACTCCAGTCACTCATCTCGTAAGTTGAGAGGCCAAACACACGGCCAACATCGCGCAGTGCTTGCTTTGCTGCCAAGGTCCCAAACGTAATGATTTGTGCGACGCGGTCATGACCATACTTATCATGAACATAATTAAGTACCTGTTCACGGCGATTATCTGGAATATCCAAGTCAATATCTGGCATATTCGCCCGTTTAGCGTTCAAGAAACGTTCAAATAGCAAGTCATATTTTAAGGGATCGACATCCGTAATATTGAGTGCATAAGCAACTAATGAGCCTGCTGCAGAACCTCGCCCAGGTCCAGTTGTAATCTGGGCCTCATGCGCAAAATTCATGACATCCCACACGATCAAAAAGTAATCATCAAAGCCCATCTGATCGATCACGGTCAGTTCGTGATCCAAACGGTCCTGGTAAGCCTGCTGATCAACCGACGGCGTTATTGCCGCCAATCGCTCCGTTAGCCCAGCCGTGCATAACTGCCGTAAATAAACGTTCGCTGGTTGTCCAGCGGGCGTTGGAAATTGCGGCAACTGTGGCTGTTGAAATTGTAATTCAACTTGACACTGTGCCGCAATTTCGGCCGTAGCCGCCACCGCCGTCGTCAATCCCAGTTGCTCATAGTCAGCCGTTACGGTGTTGGCCGGCCGTAAGTAGTGACTGCCTTCGATACCTTGTAACGATTCGGGCTGTTCGATCTGTTGGCCCCGATCGATTGCTCGCAAAACTGAAACGGCAAAGTAATCCTTTGCTTGGACATAGTCGACTGGATCTAACGCAACTACCGGCAATTGATGCTGTTGCGCAAAGGCCGTCATTGTTGTTCGCAATGCAGGGGCCTGATCCAAAGAAATCCCTAAGTAAAGGCTAGCAGAGTCGACCGCCTGCCTCAGCGTGGTAATCCAATCAGCAGCTCGCTCAGCGGTGTTTTGTAACAACAGCGCAGCTAGTTCACTGTCTTTAGCCGGGGTTAAGACCATTAAATGGTTCAAATAAGGTAATACGGCTGTTAGCGACAATCCTGCATCCGTCGCCGTCTGCTTCATCGTCGACAACCGCATCAAGTTTTGATAGCCAGCTTGATCTTTCGCAAGCACGACCAGACTAAACGTTTGCGCCGTTAGTTCACGTCCTAATAAGTTCAATGTTATTCCCAATATCGGGTTAATTTCTGCCTGGCGACAGGCATTATAAAAATCAACAATACCGTACATGATATCAACGTCTGTTAAAGCCAACGTGGAATACCCCTGTTGCTTGGCAGTTTGGACTAGCTCACTAACTGTACTAGTGCTGTGAAGTAAACTAAAAGTACTCAATACTTGCAATGGAACATATTGTGCCACTATCGCCGCCCCCTTTCATAAAATATCAGCTTTCAACTCGCATCGAAAACGTAACATCAGATCAGCTACGTCAAGCCCGCTCCAAATTGATGGGTAAACAAAGAATTTACCAGTCTATTCAATGCCAGTTGATGACCAATCTTGTCCTCAGATATATTCGTTACTATTCATTATACCAAACAGTTGTTCTAAGCGGCAGTTTTAAGTCATCAGATAACGTGCACGGTTATTTTTAGATGGATAACTAGGGTTTCACCGCCGTCTCGTCGTAATTATATCAACCTAATTAAAGCCTTAATATCCCGTTATTACCTAATTGCTTTTTCCTGTCGGTGTGTTAAAATAATTTTCATTGGGAGGTGTCGGAAAATGATGAGACAACTTACGATTATCTTTTGGAGTGTCCTCTTCGGTGAGGTCATCGGCTACATCGGTGGTGCTCTTGAACAGTTGGACTATAACTTTGGTGAAATCGGCATCGTTGCTGCAATTTTCGCGCTAGTCGTGGTCAACAGCATCACTTATATTACTAATCATTCCCAACCCGCTAAAGGTTCAGATAATAAGTAATTAAAAACAACCAGAGGCTTCGCTTAGTCTCAGCACAACAAAAAAAGACGAGTATCCCGATTGCGGTTACTCGTCTTTTTTTGTTGTGTGCTTGACGCGCCAGCCAACTAGAATGCTGGTACATACCCGACCCTAACATTCAGATTAATGACGCTTACGATCCATCACTTGCTTTGAGCATTTGCAGCGTTTTGGCATATTTCTGCTTTGCGCGTTGTGCTGCTGCCCAAAATGCCAAATCGGCCGCTGATAAAGAACCACGTTGTACATTAATTTTTCAATTCATTTTTTGCATACTGGTCAAACCTTTTACGATCGTCGTCCATGTTCGCTTACTCCTCGATTTTGGAGTAGCTTAACACGACAGCGTCGGCGGTAACAACTCTTTTCTCAGTATGAGGTTAAACGCACGGGCGCAAGGTCCCCCTCGTCCGAAGCTAAGCGCGGCTACCATCATCATAAACCAAAGATAGCTGCCTCACACCTACACGATCAAGCCATCCAGAATCATAGGCTCAACCAAGTCACAATAATAATCCGCCTAAAAAAAGCTGGCCCGTGAGCATCGCAAGGTGCTCACGGTCCAGTTTTTATTGGCCCAATTATCGTCACTGAAACGCATTATCACGCGTTCAAATCAGTGATTACGCTTATGCCGGCTGGGTCGATTGGTTTTCGAAGACTAAGTGATCGTCCATCAAATTAATGGCGACTGTCGATTTTGGTGCCACGCGCCCCGCAATGATCTCTTTTGCCAGCGGTGTTTCGACGTGATTCGTGATAAAGCGCCGGAGCGGCCGGGCACCGTATGCCGGTTCATACCCCTGCTTAGCGATCCACTTCTTCGCTTCGTCAGAAATTTTCAGTGTAATCTCACGATCTTGGAGACGGGCAGACAACCGATCAATCAATTTCACCACAATTTCCTCAATCGCGCCCAATTGTAGTGGCGTGAACATAATGATGTCATCGATTCGGTTCAAAAATTCCGGTTTGAATCGACTTTGAACCAGCTGCATAACCTGTTGATGGGTGTCGGCCGACAAGTGACCCTGGTCATCAACCCCCGCCAGTAGCAACTCTGATCCTAAGTTCGACGTCATAATCAAGATGGTATTTTTGAAGTCGACGGTCCGCCCTTGACCATCCGTCAACCGACCGTCATCCAATACTTGTAACAAGATGTTAAACACATCTGGATGCGCCTTTTCAATTTCATCGAATAACACGATCGAGTACGGATTACGCCGGACAGCTTCGGTCAACTGACCGCCTTCTTCGTAACCAACGTAGCCCGGTGCCGCCCCGACCAATCGCGAAACGGACTCTTTCTCCATATATTCACTCATATCGATCCGAACCATATGATCATCGGCGTCAAACAAATTCTCAGCCAATGCTTTCGCTAATTCCGTCTTACCAACCCCAGTTGGGCCTAAAAACATAAAAGAACCCAGGGGACGATTAGGATCTTGCAAACCGGCCCGCGAACGTAATACGGCATCCGAAACGGCATCGACCGCCGCATCCTGACCAACCACTCGTTCATGCAAATGGTCCGCCAAGTGTAATAATTTCTCCCGCTCACCGGCAACCAGTTTGGCTACTGGGATTCCTGTCATCCGGGAAACCACGTTTGCAATCTGATCTGGCGTGACGGATTCCTCAACTAACCAATCTTCATGATGATCATTGGCTTCCATGGCCTTCAACTCTTGTTCCAGCTTTGGAATCGTCCCGTGCTGCAACTTAGCTGCTTGTTCCAGATCATAATTATTTTCAGCATTTTCCAAGTCGTGCTTAGCTTTGTCTAACGCCGACTTTTTGTCGCTTAACGCTTGGAGACTCTTCTTTTCACTGTCCCAGCGTTCGGATAAAGCCCGCTGTTTTTCCTTTGCGCTGGCGAGTTCTTTTTGTACATCCGCTAGCCGTTTAACGGAGGCATCGTCAGTTTCCTTCTTTAAGGCGGCTTCCTCGACCTCTAAACGCATTAATTGTCGGTTGACTTGGTCTAATTCCGTTGGGTTGGAGTTCATTTCGACCCGAATTTCAGCAGAAGCCTCATCTACTAAATCTAAGGCCTTATCTGGCAAGTAACGATCCGTAATATAACGATCAGATAACTTGGCAGCGGCCACTAAGGCGTTATCATGAATCCGAACACCATGATGGATTTCAAAGCGTTCCTTTAAGCCACGTAAAATACTAATTGTATCTTCAACACTCGGTTCAGCAACCAATACTTTTTGGAACCGCCGCTCGAGCGCCTTGTCCTTTTCCATGTACTGACGATATTCATCTAACGTCGTGGCCCCGATCAAATGAAGTTCTCCCCGCGCCAACATTGGTTTCAACAAGTTACCGGCGTCCATACTGCCTTCTGTCTTACCAGCACCAACGATATTATGGATTTCATCGATGAACATGATGATCTGCCCATCGCTCTTCTTGATTTCCTTGAGGACGGCTTTGAGTCGTTCTTCAAATTCACCACGATACTTCGCCCCGGCAATCAGGGACCCCATATCTAGCGAGAACAACGTCTTATCTTTTAAGTTCTCCGGCACATCACCACGAACAATTCGTTGCGCTAGGCCTTCCACGATGGCAGTTTTCCCAACTCCCGGTTCACCAATCAAGACAGGATTATTTTTCGTCTTTCGTGACAAGATCCGAATAACATCCAGAATCTCTTCGTCCCGGCCAATTACTGGATCTTGATTCCCCTGGCGCGCCTGCTTAACCAAGTCGACGCCGTACTTTTCCAAAGCTTGATACTGATCTTCCTGATTACGTGACGTGACCCGTTGGCCCCCGCGAATACGATCAACGGCATTCTTGACTTGTCCTGCCGTGATGCCTTGCTGATTCAAGTATTTGGTCAACTGATCACCAGTTTGATCCATCAGCGCTAAAGCCAAAGTGTCGGTCGCAAGGTAATCATCACCTAACGCTTTGCGCTTAGCATCGGCAGCCTGCATCAGCGTAGCTAGACTACTGCTCATACTGCCACCGTACTGAACGTTACCACCGCTAACAACGGCAATGTCATCCAGCTCACGGTCGAGCTCTGTTTGTAATTGGTCTAAATCAGCGCCGGCCTCACTAAAGATCTGCCGAACCAGTTCGCCTGGTTGCGTTAAAAACTTAAATAGATGGGGCACCCCAATTTCTTGATGGCGCCGTGTTTGTGCGATTTGTTGTGCCTGTTGTAAGGCTTGTTGTAAACTTTCTGTAAATTGTTCTGGATTCATATTGTACCTCCTCAAAAACGGTAGCAAAAAGGCAGCCGTCATAGCTGCCAATTTTTGTTTGACCTTTATTGACTATTAGAGTATAACCCGTAAGGTCAAACAAGGTCAAGGATTTAGTCCTGGTCATAATTATCCTGAACGATTTGTAAGACAACGTCCACGGCTTGGGCCATCACTTGTTCTGAAACGTATTCAAACCGACCGTGCATGTTCTCACCGCCAGCAAACAAGTTTGGTGTCGGCAAGCCCATAAATGAGATCTTGGAGCCATCCGTCCCACCACGAACCGGATAAATGGCTGGCGTGATACCGAGCTTGAGCATGGCTTGTTTGGCCAATTCAACGACCCGCATATCTTTTTCAATGATTTCGCGCATATTGTAATACTGGTCCTTCATGTCGACCTTGATCCGGGCCACACCGTCAGCCAAATTCAGCCGATCCGCAACCGCCATAAATAACCGTTTACGTGCTTCGAACTTATCGCGGTCATGATCACGAATAATGTAAGTCATCTTAGCGCTGTCAACGGTCCCGTCTAAACTAAGCAAGAAGAAGAACCCTTCACGGCCTTCCGTGTGTTCCGGGACATCATGTGCGGGTAACGCCGATTGAAAATCAACGGCTAACTGCAAGGCGTTGACCATCTTATCCTTAGCTTCCCCTGGATGAACGTTGACACCTGTAATCGTCACCGTCGCTTGGGCCGCGTTGAACGTTTCATACTCCAGTTCACCAAGCGGACCACCATCGACGGTGTAGGCATAATCGGCGCCAAAGGCAGGCACATTAAAGTGATCAGCACCAGTCCCAATTTCTTCATCGGGACCAAAAGCTAACCGAATCTTGCCATGTTTGATCTCAGGATGGGCCAACAAATATTCCGCAGCACTAATGATTTCAGCAACACCAGACTTATCATCAGCTCCAAGCAGCGTGGTTCCATCAGTTGTGATCAGCGTGTGACCAGCATAGTTCTTTAAGTTTGGGAAGACCGCCGGATCCAGCACATAGTCCCCGTTTCCGAGCTTAATAACTGATTCACCGTCATAATTGTCAACAATTTGTGGATTGACATTTTCCGCGTTAAAGTCAGCCGTATCAATATGTGAAATGAAGCCAAGGGTTTTAACAGCTTTGTCACTATTCGCAGGAATCGTCGCAAAAACGTACGCACTTTGCGCATCCTGTTCAACATCGCTCAAGCCTAAATCAGTGAGCTTACTCATTAATTGCTTTAAAAAGGCCGTTTCACGTGGTGACGAAGGAATTGTCGTTGATTCCTCATCTGAACGACTATTAATTTTGACAAAGGTTAAAAAATCTGAAATTAAGTTTGGATATTTTGACATATGATAACTTCCTTTCCTTATTAAAGTTCATGATTAACTTAGATGAAGGTAAACGGATCAGTATTCAGCTGAGACGCCACAATCTCGATTGGCCAGCCAGCTTGTACACGCCATTGATCAAACAGCTTAGTGAGTTGTGACTTACAAATACTCTCGATATGGTGGCCTGGATCAATGACCGTCAACCCGGCTGCCAGCATATCGTGACCGGTGTGATAATAGACATCCCCGGTCACGTAAGCTTGTGCACCTGCTCGCAACGCTTGGGGATAGAACTTACCACCATCGCCGCCCAGGACGGCCACACGGGTAATCCGTTGTCGGGGATCGGCACTGACTAGTCGCAGGCCGCTGACACCAAATACTTGCTTACACTGTTCGGCAAATGCCTGCGCTGATAACGGTGTCGGCAAATCACCGACTCGGCCCATATAATACTGATGACCGCCAGACAACAGTGGCACAACCTGGTAATCCCACGTGTCAGCGGCTAAGTCATTAATGCCCGCTACCGCAGTTGGAATCTGATCGGCTAGTAAGTCGACGCTGAACTGTTCACCCGAGTTGACAGCGTAACGATCTAGCGTGGCACCCACGGTATTCGTTAAGTATTCCTGTACCGTTTCAACTTGATTGGTCGGTACCGTTAAAGTCAACTTAACAGCCTGTGCCCGATACTCAGGAACCAATCCCTGCACATTTTGCAAGTCTAAGGCCGCCGCAAGCCAATCGTTCATGCCGCCCTCAGCACAGTCCAGATTCGTATGGGCCGCGTACACCAAGATGTGGTGAGCTGCAAGTTTTGCATACATTGCTTTCTGAGGATCCTGATAATCAAGATTGTTGGCCGGTCGAAACATGACGGGATGATGAGCAAAAATCATGTCAGCACCGATCGTGATGGCTTCTTGGACAACTTCCGGCCGCACATCCAGGGTAACTAACACCTTGTGGATGTCCTGATGAGGATCACCGATTTGTAATCCGGTGGGATCATGCTCCCACTTCAACTTGAGTGGCGCAAATTTTTCAAAACGCGCAATTAATTCACTTGCTTGCATCCGTCAGGACTCCTTCAATCAATTTGATTTTAGCGTGAGCCAGCGCTAACTGTTCCTCTGGTATCACTTTAGCCCGTTGCATTTGTGCAACCGCCGCATTTACTCGTTGTAACTCACGTTGCCACTTAGCGATAAACACCGGCGACTTCTCAGCTAGCAGAAACGGGCCAAACATCTGTTCAGTCGTCGTATACGTCACCTGATGATCAACCCGATCAGCACAAAGAATCTCATAAGTATGGCCATCTTCAGCTAGAATTCGTTCAGCTACAATTTGAAACTGATTGGCCGCCAGCCATTCCCGCACGGTCGCTTCACCAACATTAGGCTCGAGTACCAACCGTTGAACACCGGCGAGCTGGGTCGGCCCCTGTTCAAGAATATGGCGAATCAAAGGGCCCCCCATCCCGGCAATCGTGACCGTATCAATACGATCAGCTGGTTCAATCGCAGCAAGACCGTCAGCTAGACGGGCCACTAAGCGATCCGTTAACCCCAGCTTTTGAATCTCATGACGCGCATTTTCAAAGGGCCCCCGGACGACTTCACCAGCTACACCATAACTAGTTTGATGATTTAATGCGAGATTAGCTGGCAAATAAGCGTGATCTGACCCAATATCGGCCACGCGGGCGCCCGGCTGAACGAAAGCGCCAACCGTTGCTAATCGTTTTGATAATTGTTTTGCATCCACATACAGTTCCCCTTTAATTCGGGAAGATTTACCCACACGACTAACTTTCAATGGTTGTGGTCAAATCCACCCGGCTCAATTGTTTTAATTATTCAGTTTAACTAACCACGCACGTCACTCGCTATCCTTAGTATGCACCAAAATCGAAACGTGCTGGTCGTTGAATTACGGGTCGGCTCTTTATCAGAAATACCCAACGAGGTTCAACTAAGATCATGGCAATACCCAATGGCCTGGAAGTTAGCAGTCTGAACAAAGGTCGCACACTAGATTAGACCTTTGTTGGCCAATCATCTTTGACCTTAAAAACCAACGCATTTCAATGGTGATTCAGGATAGCACCCGTATCACCGTACGTCACTAATCATATTTTACCATGCTTCACTGTGAATACGCATTCAGCTGGTTAAATTTTCCTGAAAATTCCTAAGCTTTGTTCAAACTAACTAAAATTCTATTAATGCAAGTTTGTATGACAGGCAGACGTGCCATAATATGGCTAATGTCGACTGGCAAGCGACATATTATTTAATGAGAGAAAGTTTGATTAACCATGCGAAAACGTCTTTTAACGACGTCGCCATTTTTGACTGGCCTAAAATTATTAGCTATTCTGCCGCCGGTAGGTATCGGATGGCTGATTTATTTAAGCCGGTGGCAATGGCTGGCGTTACTCAAACATCCACGACAATTCAGTCGGCACGACCCGTTGCTAGGGTTTATCGTCCTATTAATGGGCATCACGACGCTCAATCTCAAACACCACGATTATCGTAGTGTTATTCTGTCTGTCCTAATGCTTTTTGTATTGGGCAATCTTTGGTTGTTGTGTCGTGAGTCCACGCAGTCGATTGCTTGGCACGAGCTTCGTAAATTTATCATCCAATTTGGCTTGTATATTACAATTAGTGGTTTTGCTTTCCACTGGCTTAACCAAGTATTGACATTACCAACGTGGCTGAAGTTCATGCTGGGTGACCTATTATGGGGCTATGCTGCTAATCAGAATCGCTTGTTCGGGTCCGCCTATAATCCAAATGATGCCTGCTGTTTATTATTGATTGCCCTCGGCTTACTATTGACACAGTTAAGTCATGGAAGTGTTCACCCCTTCACGCGCTGGCCGCTCATAAACTGGTTTTTGGTTGGCTTACTTTGTGTGGGCGTTTATCAAACCAAATCGCGCACAGGGCTCATGATCATGATCGCCATTCTGATTATGACGACTTACCAGCTTTGCCGTCACCATCGCATTTTGGTTACAACAATCTTGATTGCTGGCAGTTTAATTGTCTGGCACGTTTTCCCCAGAAGTGCTTCGACCATCACCGCGCTTCAAAGTCGCTTGACGATTTGGCACAACAGCTTCACCGTTTTCAAACAGGCCCCGTACCTCGGCGTGACGTATTTTGGCTTTGCCCGGCACTATTTGCAATTGACGGGAACCTACGTCCCACACGCCCACGATATTTTGCTCATGCTACTAGCTTCTTTTGGTATCCTAGGCGGTGCCGGCTTTATTTACTTAGTCCTCAGCAGTGGCTGGCACTTAACCAAATATTGGCACCAGTATCGTACGCCAAATTTGCGTTACTTTATGATGACTTTGCCCATCATTCTAGCCTATGGATTGACGGACTTCGTTTTATCTTCTATGCAAGTATTGATTATTATTTTGCTCATTATCGCTTGTTGGCACCACGAACAACAATTGCGGCCAATCATTAGCCCTCGCAAGTATCAGTCTCCACTTATCTGACACTTTTCATCGCCATCAATTTCGAACGGGCAGTAATGCCCCATTTCAAAAATAGTGTGCGCTGCCGGTCATCAAGCCGCAACACACACTATTTTTAGCGTACCGTTAACCAAATCGGCGATATGCCAACACAGTTAACGGCATAAAAATCACAATAATAAGGAAACCACTTAACAGTACACCAAATGCATCGGGCCCCCAATGGCCAGTCCGCAAAATTGTGCGCATCGCGGTAATTGTTAGACTGACCGGATTCAATCGGACAATTGTTTGCAACAAATGTGGTAACGTCTTAGTCGGAATAAAGGCGTTAGATAAAAAGGTCAGCACTAAAATAATGATCATTGACAGGCTGCCAATCAGGGCCGCATTTTTGACCATTAAACCAACTAAAGCAAAGACCCATGAAAGCGACCATCCAACAAATACTGCCAGCAGTAAAACGCCGATCAATACTAGCGGACTAACAACGGGTCGCCAGCCCATCATAAAAGCTGTCACCAGTGCCATCAAGCCAGAAACAAGCAATCGGAAAACATCCCCCACTAACTGACCGGCTAACGGTACGATCGGTGAAATCGGTAGCGTCTTGAAGCGGTCAAACACCCCCGCGTTAATGTCTTCACGTAATTGCTGTCCAGATCCCGATGCTGCATTCAAAATACTTTGAATCAAAATACCGGTAACTAGCATTGGTAAATAGGCCTGGACACTGCCCGCAATGGCCCCCCCAAACAAGTAACCGAATAATAGGGTAAAAATAATTGGTTGTATCACCACGTCACTAACATTATCTGGATTATGCCACATTTTTAATAAGTTCCGATGCGTCATTGTCAAAACATGACTTAACTCTGCTGGTTGTTTGATTTCCATCGCTTTGACCTCCTCTAATTTGTGCCCACGGTCAGTTTAAAAAACACATCATCGAGCGACGGCGCGTGCATCGCAAAGTTAGTGACCGTGATTTGAGCAGCTTGTAACCGCATCAGAATTTCAGTGACCGGCGTCAAGCTAGCGGTATCCAACGGCACTGTTAGTGTCCGTTCCGCAACACGGACATCTTGACCGAGCATGGCTTGTAAGATATCCTTAGCAGGTGTGACGGCCGTCGTCGCACTGACTTCCAATTCAAGCTCTTGACCCCCTACTGTTTGTTTTAAAGCGGTGGGCGTCCCACTGGCGACTAACTGGCCATGATCTATGAGCGCAATGTGGTCGGCTAACTGGTCAGCTTCCTCTAAGTACTGAGTCGTTAGCACCACAGTCGAACCATCGGCCACTAGTTGACGAATCGCTTGCCACATCTGCGCTCTTGTCCGCGGATCCAAGCCCGTGGTCGGTTCATCGAGAAAAAGAATGGCCGGTTTACCAATCAAGCTAACCGCCAAATCTAATCGTCGCCGCATTCCGCCAGAAAATGTGGTCAAAACGTGATCCGCAGACTGCTTCAAATCAAAATCCGTCAGTAATTCCATCGCTCGATGCTTCGCCGCCGCACGGCTTAAACCATTCAAACGCCCAAAAATCTGCAAGTTTTCCCGCGCACTCAGGTCCTGATCGATACTAGCGGTTTGACCGGTCAAACCAAACTGCTGGCGAACGCGTCGGGCTTGCGACAATGAATCAAAGCCATTGACTAAGATTTTCCCAGCATCTTGTCGCAATAGGGTCGTCATCATCCTGATGACCGTCGTTTTACCCGCACCATTAGGACCCAATAAGCCAAAAATTTCACCCCGTTGGACTTGCAGTGACAAGTCTTGAACGGCGACTTTCGTTCCAAATCGTTTCTGAACATGGGTCATTTGAATCATCATTTCTTCATCCAAGTTAAAACCTCCCGCAAATTAATCAGGTGCCCTGACAAAATATATATTAAGGCCCCCTGACTAAATTGTCAACGATTAATTATTGACCATCAATCTAAAAATCAACTAACCTTAACGTACCGCATACCAAAGAATGTTGTATACTTAAGAAAAGAACGAATGGAATGATCAATCGTGACAACGAATATTAAGGCGGAACTGGTCGCCGGAAAATTGGCCGAGTACGAACAACTAAGCAAAATTTATGATGACATTGTCAAGCAGGCCCGTCCAAGAATAACTGTTGAAGGTCAGGGCAAGATTCTACTAGCACTAGCCGATGAGGACCACCTCTCACAAAAACAGTTGGCAAGTCGCCTTGGCATGTCGCCGCAATCAACGAGCGAGTTCGTCTATAAACTTGTCAATCGTCAGCTGGTCACTTTATCCAAGTCCACCAAAGATCGCCGCGTCAACCTTGTGAACTTAACGGCTGCTGGTCGCAAAGAGATTGCATCCGCAGCCCAGGAGGTCCCCCCATTTGTCAACACGCTTTCTGACGACGAGCTCGATCAACTGGCACCCTTGTTAACCAAAATTACCACCGCGATGTATGTGGATATTGACGCTGCCAACCCGACTTTGGGCGTTAAGTTTCACAAATTATTTGCTAGTCGGTACTTGAAACAGTTTAAAAAGTAAATCATATGCCACCTGCCCGTCATTTTTAGATGACCTTTTGCTCCGAATTAACCCTGAATCAGTATTTGGCTCTAAACAAACTTAAAGGCGGACCAATTCAGTTACGAATTGGTCCGCCTTTAGTGATTATTTAACTTTTAACAGGAATCATAGTTTACCATTTATAATCAATTGGGTCCTGTAAGCCCCGGCCAGTCGCTTTGTCCAACATAATGCGTTGTTCAAAGTGCGCCACATTTCGTTTAGTCTCCTTGACCATATCCGGATTGACTGAAACATAGTCGATGCCGCTTTGAATCAGGAAGTTAGTAAACTCTGGGTACTCTGATGGTGCTTGACCACAAATCGAAACCGTCTTGCCATCTTTATGGGCTGTCTTAATCAGGTGCCGAATCGCTCGTTTAACGGCCAAGTTCCGCTCATCAAAGAGGTGAGCCACCGTATCATTATTACGATCACAACCCAGAATCAACATTGCAAGGTCATTCGAACCGATCGAATAGCCATCAACGAATTGATTGAATTGGTCGGCCAAAATAATGTTGGTTGGGATTTCAGCCATCATATAGACTTTGAAGTCAGCACTCCGAGCTAGGCCTTCATCGCGCATAATGGTCGTTACTTTTTGTGCTTCGTCAACAGTTCGTACGAATGGAATCATGACATTTAAATTCTTCAACCCAAATTCGTTCCGAACTTTCTTGACCGCAGCCAGTTCCAACTTGAATGCCTCGATATACTTGGAATCATAGTACCGAGATGCACCCCGCCAACCCAGTAAATCAGCTGGTTCATGCGGCTCGTATTTGTCGCCACCCTTTAGATTACGATATTCGCTCGACTTAAAGTCTGAGAAGCGTAGGACGACTGGCCGTGGTGCCATTGCCCGAACAACCTTCGCGATACCATCCGCCAGCATATTGACCACCTTTTCAGGGTGCCCCTGCTCGATCAAGTATAGTGGATGTTCATGAATAAAGGTTGTCCATAGGAACTCTTCGCGCATTAAGCCGATTCCATCAGCTGGTAAACTTGAATATTTGTCAGCCAAATCAGGATCACCCAAATTCATCATCACGCCCGTAGCAGTTGGAGCAAAGCTCTCGGCCGCAACCACCTGACCAGCAACCGCCGTAGCACCACTCTTTGGCTTCAACATGCTAGCGACTTTACCTTGATAAACAACCCCGTTCTTAGCATCGACCGTTACGACATCGCTGGTCTTCAAGACGTCGGTTGCCGCGACTTCCTTACTTTTAGTGCCGACAATACATGGAATCTGCATCTCACGAGAAACGATCGCAGCGTGACAAGTCATGCCACCGTTATTAGTCACGATCGCTGCAGCTTTCTTCATTGCCGGTACCCAATCTGGTGATGTCATCAACGTCACTAACACTTCGCCTTGCTTGAACTGATCAATGTCTTTCGGATTATCAATGACATGCACGACCCCACTGGCTAAGCCCGGACTAGCTGGTAACCCCCGGACGATAACTTTGGCATCCGCCTCATCCACAACATCTTCATCGTCAGCTGCATCTTTGTGCTTATTACGCTGTGACCAAACTGTTTCTGGCCGCGCTTGAACGATCCATAGCCGGTTGGTATTCGTGTCCAAAGCGTATTCCATGTCCATATAACAACCGTAATGCCGTTCGATTTCTTTAGCGTAGCCGGCCAATTCAATGACTTGCGCATCTGTTAATACTGGCTGACCCTGTAATTCATCGGGGACGGACTCTTCCTTAGTCCCGCCACCCGGTAACCGCATTAATTGGACAGGTTGTTTGATAATATTCTTTTCAACGATTTTCATTGATTGTTTATCGATAACAAAGTGATCCGGCGTAACTTTGCCCAAGACAATATATTCACCCAAACCATAAATGGCATCGATCACGATCTTGGAAGCATCCCCATCCGCTACATTGACGGAGAACATGATCCCGGAAGCCCTAGAAAAGACCATCATTTGAATCGCCGCTGAGAGGGCCACTTTTTCATGTGGAAAATGCTGTTTGTGCCGATAATATGTCGCGCGATCCGTGAACAGTGACGAGTAACATTGTTGAACCCGATTAACGACATCGGCAGCACCTTTAATATTTAAGTAAGATTCTTGTTGGCCGGCAAATGAAGCGTTTGGTAAGTCTTCCGCAGTCGCTGAAGAGCGAATCGCCACGAACGGATCATTTTGCCCCATTTTCTTAGCGAGATCCGCATAGGCTTGTTCAATATCAGCCGCCAGATCTGCGGGCATTGTCGCGTTCACGATCAAGTTACGAATTTGTTCGCACGCAGTATGCAATTCATCAGAATTTTCATAATCCTGAATGCTGGCTAACAAATCATTGACCTTATCATTCAATCCCGTCTGGGTCATGAAGTACTGATACGCCCGGGCGGTGGTCGCAAAGCCATATGGGACTGGAACATCCATCGATGACGTCATTTCACCCAGTGAAGACGACTTACCGCCCACTAGGTTCACATCTTCGCGGTGTAATTCATCAAACCACAAAACGTTTGCCGTATCACGACTACTCATAAGATTACCTCCCTATGTTCCTGCACTTGAATATCATCATTATCAAACTTAAGTTCTGTAAGCGTTTACATTAACCATTTATATTGTAGTTCATTTTTACACAAAGTAAAACCCATTTTCATTATTTTATCGGCAAAATATAGTTGGTGATGTTGACTGGTTACGCCCGTTAAAGTTCAACACAGGCTTGAAATAAAAGGCATTTAATGGGGACATGTTTTCAAATCAACTCGGATTATAATGATAAACTGTAAGGCCAACTAATTAACGAACTTATTTCACAATATACGAAATCAACTCATTGTGGACGACACAACCCAGTGTTTATCACAAAAACGCAAAGTAGCCAGCAGTGATTACTTTCATCACTGCTGGCTACTTTTAGCGTCTAGCACTATAACTATGACTTAAGTCTAAATCGATATTTCACTAATCCGCAAGCACTTCAACTGGCAGTTGCATCCCTTTCCAGCCTTCCAGCGCTCCTGCTAATTCATACGCGTCAAAGCCTGCGGATAGTAGCACGAGTAACGCCGTCTTGCCTAGGGTTGTTCCCCCCGTCCAATCGTACACGACATAGGTCTTCGCCGGATCCAGTTCACTGATTCTGGTTGCCAGATCCTTGGCAGGCATCGCGATTGCACCCTTGATTTGATCTTTCTTCACTTGGGCCGGTGCATTCCGAACATCTAAGACGACGTACTTGCCCGTCGCATTTTGCATATCGGCTAAAACGGTGTGATGATCGATGTATAAGCTTAAATATGTTGTTAACAATTCAATTTTCTTGTCATTCATGATTAATTGCCTCACTTTTTAATTGTTGGGTGCCTTGCTTGATTTTATCCAATAAGCCTTTAAACTGCTGCTGCTCTTGAACCGTAAACGACGCAAAAATTGTTGTAACCGCCTTAAAATTGGCCGGTAAAAATTGCGTCAAAACACTACTACCGGCGGCGGTCAAATGAATGGCAACCGTCCGCTTATCATCTTGTGGATGCTGCTTTTCCACCCAGCCTCGCTTTTGCAAGCCGACCAGTAACTTGCTCACAGTCGCCCGAGCAGACCCTAGCTTTGTGGCTAACTCCGACGGCAATAGCGTGTGATCAGTTTCATTTTCCAGCAACATTAAAATAATAAACTTGGATTCTGAAAGTTGATATTGATCGAGTAATTGTTCATAGGTGGCTTGCATGGTTCGAAATGTCCACTGAAAATCCAGAAAAGCCAACACCTGCTCAGCATCCGCCGAGCTACTTGCTTTGCCCAGTGTCAATTGCACTCGCTGTTTATCTGGTCGATCACGAAACGAAAAGTCAGGCATTGAAATCCTTCTTTCTAAAGTTAATTAGCCGGCTAACTACTTTTAGAAGTATACACGCTTTTTCATCATCGTCAACCCTTAAATCGGACTAGCTGTTATTCGAAACACTCACCATCCAAATAACCCTAGCCATCAAGCACCACGACATTTTTCGTTTAAACTGATGCAGATTGAAATCAATAGATTAGCGTGCGCGACTCAACAGAAAACAAGCAGTCAGTTGTGAAACCTCCCAACACTCATGAACCCTGCGCACACCAGGTCCAGTACAATTGACACTCACCATAATCGCATATGCTATACTGATGATCACGATACCTATTGATTTGGAGGAGTACCCTAATGCACAAATTAGCTATTTTGGTGATGACAATTGGCCTTGCACTTGCTGGTTGTACGGCCCAAACATTCGCTCCAGTGAAGCATCATCGGTCCGTCAAAGCGACGACCCAAAAAGTGATTCAAGCACCAACCAAAACATGGACTTTTGATCAAGCCGTTAGTTCCAGCCAAACAAAACACGGCGTCGCCAGCAATTTAGACATTTCCGTGGTTGACAAAACTACTGCCCAATCAAGCTGGACCACTAGTAACGGCCAATTTTTGTCCGCCGGCGTCAAACATCGTCAAGTTTCGTACGCCAAATGGCACCATGATCAGCAACGCCATATCATGAAAAGTTACCGACACCGGCTGCATCACATGTCAGTTAGTCAGATCAACGCGGTTTTGAAAAAGCTCGGTGCCTCAATCCAGATTAACAAACTGACTGACTTGATTTACTTGGAATCCGGCAATCACACCGATCCGTTACCAGTCAACACCGCCTTTGCTGCTAAGGGGCACCACCTCTACGCTGTCAATATTCAATATTCAGATACTGAACAGGCAACGACCATTGAACGGGGCCGCGCTTTCACTGATACTAGTGCCAAGGCGGCGCCTAAACACGTCAACGTAGCGAATTTGAATGGTACCTGGATTGCTGCCGAAACTACGACTAGCGCTAGCGATACAGGCAAGTTGCTGATCAAAGATGGCTATCTATATCAGCATCGTTATGATAGTTATGAACGATCTGCTATCCAGGACCTCAGTCACTATTCATTAGGCTCACTGAATCAAAACGTGACCTATGCGGCCTTCAAAACCGATGCAGCCCACGCTGGCTATCAATTAACACATACCGCCGTTGCCAGTGGTGATAGTACCGGTATGTTATATCTCATCATCAACGCTAATAAAATCATCCGTATCAATCAGCAGATTGTTACGACCTATACGAAAACCAGTGCCGTCGTCGCTGCTAACGACCTACCGAAAACAGACGTTGATTTATTTAAGCAAATGGATCAAAAAAAAGCTGGTGAAGTCGCCACGACGATTACGGTAAAGGCCGGTCCCGCGCAAGTTGGCATGACCAATAGTATTAACTATCTAACCGACCCCAATGCTGGTCAAATTACAGAGACAATCGTGGTCAACTAACAACCAAACAACCAGGCGCTTCATTTGAAAAATTATCTGGTAGTCACTTATCAAAAACGCTACTTCATAAAGCGCGCAGCAAAAGCCCTGTTGACCTAATTCCCACATCAAAATAAGCACGTTGTAAAACCACACTCTGGTGATTTTTACAACGTGCTTATTTTGTCATCGAACATCTGCACAGCATCAATAATTTTATGATTAACACAGTAACGCAATTTCACGACACCTCAAGCCGATTCAGAAAGTGGTCTGGTCAACTTACATCCCAGTTTGACACGACAATTGTCCCGCTTTAATCATGAAGAATACGACTAATTACGAGGTTAGCCCCTAATCATGCTCGTATTCACGTTTTAGTCGCATCCATCCTGCATGCAGACCAAAAGCCGTTGTAAAGGACAATAACCAGGTCAAACCATAACACAGCGCAATGCTCAGCCAGGGAGCCTTGACCATCAAAGTACGACCAAAACCGCGCCACAACAATTCAGACCAGAAAACATTCGCTAAGTATGCCTTATAGGCCATACCAGCAAAGAAATGTACAAATTTGCTAAAAGGCCGTTGACGACGAACTTGAATCTCACACAATGCCGCCAACAGGCCGATGACTGCTAGCGCATACCCCGTCATTGATGGTTTGTAATACGGGGCGTTGCGCAAATTAACCGGGAAGCCGTAACTGAACAGTTCCCAATTAGTCCAGATCAGGCCAACTAACCATAGACCAAGTAATCCCGGCCACCACTTGTTAAGCATGCGCTGAAAGGTATCTCGAAACACCCAAGCTAACATGCCATAGAACCCGAAAATCTGGAAACTGATAAAAAGCCGGTCCAGTAAATACCAACCACGGCTGTGAGGACCATGGAAAACTTGTTGGTTATAAAACCACAACCAAAGAACGGCGACCAGTGTTGTACCGCCAAATACGATCCAGCCGCGTCGAGGTCGAGACTGACACCAACGGCCAAGCGCCCAGAATAACGGCATTAATATGATAAATTGTAGCATCATGGTGTTATACCACAGATGAGGCGCTGCATTACCATTAACGAACTGCCAGAAAAATCCCCGCCAGTCATGATACTGGCTACCTTGCTGCAATTGTGGCATCAAGATTAAGTAGATCGTGGTCCACCAAATCGTTGGAATAAACAGCGCATGCCATTGCTGGCGCAGATAGTCGGTATAGGTCAACGCGGTCTGATTAAGCGTCAAACGCGTCGTCGTATAGAGAATGCCAAAAATAAAGGCCGGTGCCGTATACTTGACCAGATTATAAACAACACCAATCCCAGTTTGCATGGCAATCGACGGCCCACTTGCCAATGCGTCTGTGAGAATCGGTTGGGCCATCACCGCAGTACAGGCCCCTAGTTTGAGGTAATCGCCAACGTCAGTGACCTCCATCGACGGACTAGAAATCATCGTCACTGCTAACACCTCTTCGAATTTTTACCAGATCAACCGATGGTCAACCTTAAACCCAGTCTAATAGATTCCCATGGGATTACAAGTACACTTCGCGAACATTACCAGCTAATGATTGTATTTTTTGATACGATTCCAACTGCTTTACCCTTCAAGCAAACCATACACTTAAGCGACCATTTAGGCAAAAAATCGCGTCAGACCAGTCAGCATTAGCCGATTTACGGTCAGACACGATCGTGATTTCTTTATTATAGATTCCTTTACAGATTTCAATCCGGTGGTCTAAGTCCAACTTGCAAGTACTAGGCTGAGCAGTATCCAACCACCAGATTACTCAGCGTTTTGGTCCAACAACACAATGACCTTTCCAAAACTGTCTGCCGCTTGCAAATAAGCATGGGCCGCCGGTACCTGATTAAAGTTAAAAATCCGAGCGGGGGCGACCGACGCATGATATGCTGCGATGAAGTCAAATAAATCTTGCAACAATGTCTGAGAAACATCGCCAGAGGAAAAGCCCGTTAAATAACACCCATTCGGAATATCACTAATCGGGTCAAAATCAGGAACGGTCCACAGCCCACCTAATTCGCCCGTCATATTTACAATGCCGCCTTCGTTGAGATGCGACAACGAATCTTTGACACTGAGCGGACCAATCAAGTCGATAATTTTATCAAAATGAGCCGTTGCGGCTGGTAAACGAGCGCTATCCGGAGCGACAATGGCCTCATCAAAGCCAGCATCAATCAATTGTTGGCGCTTAACTAGCCGCCGAGTAGTCCCGGCCACATGGATCTTCGGATTATAAGCCTTGATCAGATTTAAATCAGCAATCCCAACCCCACTAGTAGCTGCTCGAATTAGCACCCGGTCCGTCACTTTAAGCTGCAAAGACTTAAAAATGCCATAGGCCGTGTAGTAGGTCTCAGGGGTTGCCACCAATGAGGCAATCGATAGATTCGTTTTGATCGGATAAACCTGCTCGTTCGGTAATAATACGTATTCGGCATAACTACCATCATATGCCCGACCCATCTCACCCATGATTGAAACCACACGTTGCCCAGACGTGAATGTTGCTGGCGCACTGGTCTCATCGACCACACCAACTACTTCGATTCCGAGCACTCGTGGGAACTGCACGCTCGGTGACTTGCCTTCCCGCGTAAAGATTTCTGAGTGGTTGATACCAAAACCTAAAACTTTTACCCGGGTCCACCCCGGTTTGACGTTCGGTTTAGGAAGCGTCGTTAATTGTAACGCTTCTGGTCCACCTGGTTGGTTCACGACGTATACTTGCAACTTTGCTACCTCCGTTCGTTTTTAATGCCAATTTAACGATAGCTGAGATTCACGCTTTTCGCAATTAATTAATCCCCTGCGGAATATCACCGTTAATATCAGCATTGTAATCATTTAGTCAATCGTCGCCAGAGGTCGCCGGCCACCGTCAAACCGATACCAGTCATTAACACTAATACGATCACTATTAAAGTTAGCCAGCCACTAATAGCCGGCACTCCCCAATCACTGCTAGCTAATCCGATGGTCAACAAACAGTTCAAGCCGATGGTCACCCCAACTGCGCGACTAGGCCGTCCCCGCCAAAATGGACCACTAGTACGAGTCATCAAGATTGTTAACATTGCACTAAATATGAGATAGACGTAAAGACTAGTGCTCAACTGACCGGCAGACAACCCCAAACCATGCAGCCAGACTATCAAACCAACACCCACAGCTGTCCAACCAGTCGCTAGGAACCCCGCAATTTTGCTTAAGCGGGGCATATCCCACTGTTCGGGACGATGGCGAATGGTTGTGCGATCAGTGCCAAGGACCAATGTTACTAAATCATTCAGAATAGCCACTAATACCATCGCATTCAGCGACAATGGCACGTAATCTAGCCATAAATAGCCGATTGTTAAAAGCACGGTCAGTTCGACCGTCCGAGTGAGTTTGGTAATTGTCCAAGTCAGCATCCGCTGGTAGACGCGATGACCACTGTCTAAAATCGTCAGAATATTTGCCAAACCACCCGTTAACAGGACGAACTTAGCACTTCGTTTGGCTAAATCAGTGGCATTGTCAACGGCAATCCCAACCTCCGACTGCTTTAATGCTGGCGCATCATTAACACCATCGCCCGTCATCCCCACCACGTAACCCGCGCGCTGCATAGCTTTGACAATTGCCAATTTATTCTCTGGAACAACTTCGGCAATCCCGGCAACTTGCGCTAACGGTCGCGAGTGCGTTTTAAAGGTCTGGTAGGAAACCACTTGGCCCTTTAATCCAACCGCATCAGCCACAGCCTGTGCTGTTTTTAAATTATCGCCTGTCAGCATAATCGTTTTAACGCCCCGGTGTTGAATCCTTTTTAAGGCCGCCGCACTATCTGGGCGCGGTTGATCTTGCAAAATCAACACACCTTGTAAAACATTATTAATCATGACCGCCACTGAACGGCCCCGGGTCAAATCCAGTTGGTCGATTGCTAAAGCCGGTTGCTGTGCGGTTAACTCGTACAAACGACTAAGTGCACCAATACGTACCCGCACAACTGTTGGCGCTTCACCAACTAGCGCTTCGGCATAACCAACACTTGCATCAAATGGCTTAAATTCCTGCTGTGGCAGCCGTTTCAACTGATAGCGATGAGCAAAGTTCACAATTGCTTGATCCACCACGCTAGGATGTCGCGAATCGGTCGCGCTAGCTGCTAACCGCAACAATTGCTGATCTGATCTGGCCGACAAATTTTTAAACTGCACGACTTGCGGCTGATTTGTCGTTATCGTTCCCGTTTTGTCAACAAGTAATAAATTCAAATTGGCAGCTTCCTGAATACCCGTTAATTCACTGACCAGAATCCGCTGCCGGCTAAGTTCACGGGCTTCTACCGAATTTGCAACTGCAAAACTTGACGGCATGGCAATCGGAATCGTCGCAATGAACAGCATCGCTAGAAACGGTAACATCTGAATCATATCTGCATGGCGAATTAACGCTATCCCAACAATGATGAGTGCTAGATCACTATCTAACAATGCCAAATAACCAATAATTTTACCCAATAATCGTTGTAAATGACCAGGCGCATTGTTTTGATTAATCAAACTGACTGTTTTTCCAGCCCGACTATGACTTCCAGTCGCCAGTACGCGTGCTAAAGTTTCCCCGGCTACCACCATTGTGCCTGCAAAGGCCGTTTCACCCGACGTATGGATAACTGCAACGGATTCACCGGTTATTGAGCTTTCATCCGTATGAATTGGATTCGTCAACACACGAATATCAGCCGGGATTACACTCCCTACCTGTAAACTAATCAGATCACCCACAACTAAAGCCTTCGCATCAATCAACTGCCCACGACGTACCGAACTGGTTGGCGTCAATTGATGCGCCAGCCCCTGTAAAACCAAGGCCGCACGTCGCGATTGAATTGCACCATTGACGGCTGCAAAGACCAGCATTAACGCAATAAAGCCAGCCTGAATTTCTTTACCCAAAACAACTTCAATAACTAAGGCTCCCTCCAAAATCCATGCCGATGGTTCCCATAGACGACTGACTACAGCCTTAAAAAAGTTAAACGTTGGTTCTGGGACATCATTAAATCCATCTGCCGCTAGTTTAGCGGCTGCTTGTTGCTCCGTTAAATCTTCAATCATGTCTGCACCTCGAATTTGACAAGCACCACTGGCAACCTAACTGTCGAATCAGGTTTATCACAAATAATTAGTCAAACATCACGTTATTTGGGAAGTGTGCCAACCGAGCACCGTCAGCACCTAATTCTTCCTCAATCCGCAATAATTGATTATATTTTTCAACGCGTTCAGAGCGGGCTGGCGCACCAGCTTTTAGCTGAGCCGCATTGGTGGCCACTGTGAAATCAGCGACGAAAGTATCACCAGTTTCGCCAGATCGGTGTGACATCATCGTGGCATAACCATTTTTGCGAGCTAGCCGAATCGCGGCCAAAGTTTCGGTAACGGTCCCGATTTGATTTAATTTAATTAAAATATTGTTAGCCATCCCCCGCTGAATTGCTTGCCGAATTAATTGCGGATTAGTGCAAACCGGATCGTCAGCCACAATCTGAAGCTGGTCACCATGAGCAGCTGTAAAGCTTGCAAAGTTATCCCAGTCCTCTTCCCCGTATGGGTCCTCAATTGAAACGATTTCTGGAAATTTCGCTAATAACTGCAGATAATAATCGCCAAGAGCTGCCGGCGTGTACGTTTTGCCTTCAAAGTCATAATTGTGGGTCGTTCGATTATAAAAATACGAGGCCGCCGCGTCAAAAGCAATCACAATTTCTTTACCAGGTGTATAACCAGCTTTAATAATCGCATCATGTAACATTTGCAAGGCTTCTTCTGAGTTTTTAAGATCAGGCGCAAAGCCACCTTCATCACCTAAACCAGTCGTGTACCCGGCATCTTCGATAACTTTTTTCAAAGTATGATAAGTATTCACGATCTTTTCAAAACCATCCCGAAAACTGGTTCGTTCGACCGGTGTAATCATGAATTCTTGAATATCAATGCCATTATCTGCATGCTCCCCACCATTGATCACGTTATGAAATGTTTGGGGTAGCTCTAAATCAGTGCCACCTAAGTAACGATAAAGCGGCTGCTGTAATGCGTTTGCCGCCGCTCGTGCCGTTGCCATTGAAACACCCAAAATAGCATTCGCACCCAGACGCGCTTTGTTAGGCGTACCATCTAGGTCAATCATGATTTGATCAATATGGGCTTGGTTAAACGGGTCAGCACCATGTAAAGCATGATTAATGACCGTATTAACATTATTAACAGCCTTAAGAACACCTTTTCCGGCTAAACGATCACCACCATCGCGTAATTCAACTGCCTCTTTTTCTCCAGTCGAAGCTCCCGATGGTACTTCCGCGCGTCCTAGCGTCCCATCTGACAAAATAACGTCAGCCTCAACTGTTGGATTACCCCGTGAATCAAAAATTTCGCGAGCCTTTACCGTTTCAATAACGCAAATTGCAATAGTAAGTTAGCCAGTACCGATAAAGCACACAGACGAAAGGGC